>DATAMA010000104.1:0-4865 GCA_036260765.1 Desulfobacteria bacterium
ATCAACCGCCTTGGCACCGTGTTCTATGCGCCAGGTTGGGCCATGGTTGGCTGGTGCTTTCTGATGACACTCCGCACAAAATGTATTTGTTCTTGTATAATTAGTCAGTTTGTCCAACCCATGAATCACTTGACCGGTACTGCTAAATGAATGACATCGGTCACAGGCGGCAAGATTTATCCTCGCCTGCCTGCCATGTTCACCTTGGCCAAGCCACTTTGCTGTCTTGTGATCAGGCGGCATGACAATTTCGGTGTGACAAGCTTCACATTTTGTGGATACCCGGCGAGACTCATGACAATCGATACACTGTTTCATCCCGGTTGCCGTAAATTGCCGCCCCATTTGGGCCTTTCCCATCGCCGCTGTCCAGCGTTCCCAATTTCCGTCGACTGTTTCTTGGCGAACGGCAATTTGACCATGAGCAACACCACTGTGGCAATCCACGCACAACACGCTCTGAGCCAAATGTTGTTGATGGGGAATTTTAATATCTCCGGTAGCGCTAACCGTCCTGATCTTTAAGTTATGACACTTCTCACATACGGCATTGGCAACCGGAGCAGGTGTTACAATCGGCAAAAAGTACTGATTGCGTAGATGTTGGTAGATTTGATCGATGAAGTCGACCTGGTGGCAGGCGGTACAGGCTAATTTGCTGTGCGAAGATGCCTGCCAAGTTACGTATTCCGGAGACATTTCATGACATAATGAACAGTAGTTGTTCGAGGTGGCATATGCGTGGCCGGTGAGCGCCAAGACCCCAACTAGCAAGGAAAGTGCAACCAGGATAATAATAAATTTAACTATTCTGCGCTTGCGATAAAGTTTAGCTAAAGCCTGGTCATTGTTCATTACAGACTACCTTTCCGCACCTCTAAATCGACTAGGAAAACATGGCGTTAGCGCCGAACGGCTAACTTCTGCCGTACAAAAGATTCTTTAGCATCTCGACCATCCCTTCCATTTGCACACATTTATGGGATATAATTCTATCTCCAGTATCTTTATTCCTGCTCCTAACTAAAAAGCACTGCCTGACTCAATATCTCGAGTCAGTACAGTGCTTCTCACATACTCCCAACCGGTTAGAGCCTTAGTCAAATCTGCCGTAAATAAACGGACCAGGCTCCGGCCCGCCGCTGTTGATTGCATACGCTCGTTTTACTTGCGCGAGACCCTCCGCAACTTTTCCGCCATCATTAACATGAACATAAGCCAAAGGTTCACCGGCGCTAACCTTATCGCCGTACTTTTTCACTAAGACCAGCCCTGCTGCCGGATCAATTTTACTGGCTTTGGTTTCTCGTCCTGCGCCCAAAAATGTAGCGCATTGACCTAAAACCTTAGTGTCAATGCTTGTCACACAGCCGTTTCTCTCCGCCAAGACCGGCAAAATGTACTTGGCCGTCGCTAACAGTTCCGGATGATCAACCACGGCGGGATTGCCCCCTTGGGCTAAAATTAACTCTTTGAATTTTTGTAAGGCTTCCCCGCTGTTAATTTTCCGGTTTAATCTCGCGCGTGCTTTTGCCGCGTCATCATCTGCCCCGGCAAGTACCAACATTTCACTGCCCAGGATTAAAGAAAGGGCCAACAGATCCTGAGGTCCTCGCCCTGCAAGCGTATTGATTGCCTCTTTCACCTCAAGGGCATTGCCGATGGCATAGCCTAGCGGTTGGTTCATGCCTGTAACCACAGCTACCGTCTTGCGGCCCACCGCTTTACCGATCTCAACCATGGCCTGAGCGAGCCGAAAAGCCTGCTCCCTGGTTTTCATGAATGCGCCATTGCCGCATTTAACGTCCAGGACAATGGCATCTGCGCCTGCTGCAATTTTTTTGCTCATCACGCTGCTGGCAATTAACGGAGTGCTTTCTACCGTAGCCGTTACGTCCCGCAGCGCATAAAGTTTTTTATCCGCCGGCACCAGATTCGCTGTTTGGCCGGCAACCGCTGCTTTGACCGTATTGACATTATGGATGAATTCGTCCCGGCTAAGCTCTACGCGGAACCCCGGGATCGCCTCAAACTTGTCCACAGTACCCCCGGTATGCCCCAAGCCTCTCCCGGACATTTTGGCAAACGGTACACCTGCGGCGGCAACCAACGGCGCCAATACCAAGGTAGTCTTGTCCCCAACCCCGCCGGTACTGTGTTTATCGACCTTGGTTCCGGCAATGCTCCTGAGATCAACGCGTTCACCGCTGTTTACCATCGCCATGGTCAAGTCGGCTGTTTCTCTCACGTTCATACCCCGCAGGAAAACGGCCATTGCCCAAGCTGACATCTGATAATCCGGAATTGCGCCGGTGGTAAAACCCTGGATCAGGAACTCTATCTCAGGGCGAGATAATTCCTGGCCGTCCCGCTTTTTAGCAATCAGATCATAAGCTCGCACGGTAATTCCTTCTTCCTATTGCCGCTAAATTCTTACCGTTTTGCTTGAGTAGTCAGCGGCATAGTGCTTGCGCGGCGAAACTTTCGCCGACCGGCAAGTTAAGCGCAAAGAGCTCGGCAATCGTTGCTCCCAAATCGGCAAACGTCGGGCGGACTCCGAGGCAGTAATTCCGTTTAATGTGAGCACCAACCATCAGTAGCGGCACATACTCCCGGGAATGATCGGTTCCCGGTGTAGTCGGGTCGCAGCCATGATCCGCCGTAATCGCCAGGACGTCATCATTCCCGAGAAAAGAGATAAGCTCCGGCAAACGGGAGTCCACCTCTTCCAGGGCCTTGGCATAACCTTGCACATCCTTACGGTGGCCATAAAGCATATCGAAGTCAACCAAGTTAGCCATTATCAACCCGGCGTCTCCCTCAGCCATAAAGGCAATGGTCTGGTCCAGTGCGTCCATGTTGTTTTTCGCGCTGCGATGCTGCGTAATTCCCAACCCGGCATAGATATCCTTGATCTTGCCGACTGCCATCACTGCCAAACCTTTTTCCGCGAGGTATTGGTGCAGTATTTTGACCGGCGGTAAGATCGCAAAATCATGACGGTTAGCAGTCCGTTGAAAGCCACCCGGTGCGCCGATAAACGGCCGGGCAATTACTCGGCCAACCGCCATCGGGCCAACTAACATCTCCCTGGCAATCCGGCAAATCCGGTTTAATTCCGCTAACGGGATTACTTCCTCATGAGCGGCAACCTGAAATACACTGTCGGCAGACGTATAGATAATTGGTTTGCCCGTTGCCATATGCTCCACGCCAAGTTGTTTAATAATCTCTGTTCCGGAAGCAGCAATATTACCCAAGGTTCCCCGGCCGATTGCCTGTTCAAACTCGTGCACAAAACCAGCGGGAAACCCTTGCGGAAAGGTGGGGAACGGTTTATCCAGAAGCACCCCGGCAATTTCCCAGTGCCCGGTCGTGGTGTCCTTTCCCGGAGATCTCTCAGCCATTTTCCCATACGCCCCCTGAGCTTCCTGCACCGGGTTGACACCTTGAATCCGATGAATATTACCTAAGCCGAGTGCTTCCAGATTAGGTAGTTTGAGGCCGCCGACAGCCTCAGCAATGTTGGCCAGGGTATTACTGCCACGGTCGCCATACTTGTCAGCATCCGGAAGCTCTCCGATTCCGACACTATCCAGAACCACTAAAATTACTCTCTTGACAGGCAAATTTCAAACCTCCTCATTCGCTGGTCGTCTATTCGCCTGAGCATCTTCGTTAAGCCAGGTCAAAACCAGTCTTGTAGATTACAGCCGCTAAGCCTGGCCTAAGCCCGTGGATGGGCCTTGGCGTATACCTCGTTCAGCCGGCTGCGGGTTAAATGGGTGTAAATCTGAGTTGTTGAAATATCCGCATGTCCCAGCATTTCCTGCACCGAGCGCAAATCAGCACCGTTTTCCAGGAGATGCGTCGCAAATGAATGTCTTAAGGTGTGGGGGGTAATCGTTTTGCCGATCTTTGCCGCCGCTGCGTATCCCTTGATGATTTTCCAAAATCCCTGCCGGGTAAGGCCCCGGCCGTGCTGATTAAGAAATAACGTTTCACCGGCACCGTGCCTGTTGACTAGTTTGGGTCTCCCCCGCTCTAAATATTCCGTTACCCAGGCTGTTGCCACCCTGCCCAGCGGTACGATTCTTTCCTTTGACCCTTTTCCCAGACAACGTACCAAACCCACCTCGCAATTAACCCGGCTGCACGTTAGCGAGATCAGCTCGCTGACCCTTAACCCTGTGGCATACAGCACTTCTAACATTGCCTTGTCTCGAATCCCGGCAACAGTGCCCGTTTGGGGTTGGCCTAATAACTGGTCTACCTCCTGTACCGACAATACCTTCGGCAGCCGCTGGGCAAGTTTAGGCGTCTCCAGATTATCGGACGGGTCACGCTGGATAACCGCTTCGTTCAGCAGAAAACGATAAAAAGTACGCTGTGCAGCCAAATGGCGTGAGATGGTGGTGGTTGCTTTCCCCTGTTTCTGCAGCAATACCAGATAAGCCAAAATGTCCGTCTTGGTGGCTGCCGCGAGATCATGGCCCTCACGGTCCTGCAAAAAAGACGCAAAATCGACCAGATCTCGTTCATACGACACTCGCGTATTTAATGCCAATCCGCGTTCAACCGCTAAATAGCGCATAAATTCCTTGATTAGCCGTTCCATATCTTCACTCCCCGATCAGATGCTTATTTCCACAACAAAAAGGGGATTCCTGCATCCCCTTTTTGTCTGATTCCCGGCTATTACCGGCGATTACTTATCTTCCGTCAGCCCCTGAATAATAACCATCCGGCCTTCCGGATGAGCTTGAATCGGCGATTCAACTTTCATCGGGTTTCCACTCGGTACCCTGTCCCGATAATTGGCTAACAAACTGAGTAGGTCCTTTACCGTATTAAACACATGCGGC
>DATAMA010000114.1:0-24072 GCA_036260765.1 Desulfobacteria bacterium
CCGTCGTGCCTACGAGATAGTTGAGAATCCGGCAGAAGCCGATTTGGTTATTGTAAACACGTGTGGTTTTATCACCGCAGCGAAAGAGGAATCCATCCAGACAATTTTGGAAATCGCCCAACTAAAAACCAAGGGAAGTTGGTTTCGTGGTATAAGTGAACAAATTCATCATAAACTTTGCGCCCCGGCTTACCCATTTTCTCCAGCACCGGGGGTGAGACATGTTCCGGCGCTACTTTTAGCTGGCCGCTAACGTGATACTTACATAATTCTTGTAAAAACTCCGGTGAAGCATCGGCAATGACATAATCATAACGCACGCCGGAGCGAACGAAGACTTTTTTAACGCCAGGAATTTTCCGCAAGGCACGTAACAATTGCAGATAATCAGCATGATCAACTACCATTTTACTGCACGGTTCAGGGTATAAGCACTGGCGATGCGGGCAGGCCCCGCTTTTGAGCTGTTTTGTGCAGGCCGGCTGGCGGAAATTTGCGGTAGGTCCGCCGACATCATGAATATATCCTTTAAACCGCGGGTTCCAAACCATCTTTTTGGCCTCGTTAACCAGAGACTCTTTGCTGCGGCTTTGAATGATCCGACCCTGGTGAAATGTCAGCGCGCAAAAGGAACAAGAGCCAAAACAGCCGCGTGAACTGACCAGGCTGAACTCTACCTCTTCGATAGCGGGAACCCCACCATCCTGTTCATACACCGGATGATATGTGCCCATATACGGCAGGGAATAGACCGCATCCATTTCTCGCTGCGACAACGGCATGGCCGGGGGATTTTGCACCACAAACAAATCACCGTGCGGTTGAACTAACGTTTTTCCCCAATATGGGTCCTGATTATGATACTGTTGCATGAACGCCGTGGCGTACTGATGCTTGTCCGCCGCGACTGCCTCAAAAGAGGCTAGGACTTCGCAGTTTTGCAGGCCCGTGATGTTATTCGTATGATAAACTGTTCCCCTGACTTCGCGCAATTCTTCCGGACGTTTTCCTTGGCTTAATGCCCCGGCGATCTGCCTAATGGCCCGCTCGCCCATCCCGTAGACCAGCAAATCTGCCTTTGAGTCAATCAGAATTGAGCGCCGCACCCGATCAGACCAGTAATCATAATGAGCAAAGCGGCGTAAGCTGGCCTCGATGCCACCCAGAATGACCGGAATTCCCTTAAAAGCTTCACGGCAGCGATTGGCGTAGACAATTGTCGCCCGATCAGGCCGGAGGCCGGCTTTGCCCCCGGGCGAATAGGCATCCTTGGAGCGAGGCTTTTTCGCAGCCGTATAATGGTTTACCATGGAATCGATGTTGCCGCCGGTGACCAACCAGGCTAGCTTAGGCTTGCCCAATTTTTTAAAATCAGCAGTATTCCGCCAATTGGGTTGGGCAATGATGCCAACCTTAAAGCCTTCCTTTTCTAGAATCCGACTGATTATTGCCGGCCCAAAGCTGGGGTGATCGACATAAGCATCACCGCTGACCAGAATAAAGTCCAACTCGCTCCAGCCCCGTTGCTCCATATCCTCTTTGGAAATAGGCAAGTAGTTATGTGTCGCCATAAAGTAGACGTGCTCCCTGCAATTTATTTTTTCTCAACGTATCAAGAAAAACGCGCATTTGCGCGTTTTTCCGATAGTATACCAAAAAAGGTTCCTTTCTAATAGGAACCTTGTGAACCGGTGAGCCCAGCAAGATAATTCCGGCTCAACGATAGTTGACAAACTGGAGATCAAGGCCGAGGTCCTGCTGTTTTAACAGCTGAATAACAGCTTGCAAATCGTCTCTGTTTCTGCCGGCTACCCTAATCTGGTCACCCTGGATCGAAGCGTTCACTTTTAGCTTGCTTTCTTTGATCAGCTTGGTGATCTTTTTTCCCTTATCCTGATCAATACCCTGAACGAGTTTAGCCTCCTGGCGAACCGTATTTCCCGCAGCCTGTTCCACCTTGCCATAGGTGAGTGCCCGGAGTGATACTCCTCGTTTAACCAGTTTACCTTCTAAAATGTCCTTGACATTGGAAAGTTTGAACTCGTCGTCAGACGCCAGAATAATCTGGTCTTCTTCAAGGCGGATTTCACTTTTACTTCCTTTGAAGTCAAAACGCTGTTCCATTTCTTTTTCGGCTTGATTAATTGCATTGGTCACTTCTTGCATATTTATCTGCGAAACGATATCAAATGATGCATCTTTAGCCAAAATAATCCCCTCTTTTGCCTGTGTTTTCGCTACTGTGACACATCCTGAAGCGTAAACACTTTATTCTGTAATACCGGACCAACCGGTCCAAGCGGGCCGAGCGACTTTCCATTCAGTACTACCTGCACGGCATCCGGCTTGCCGACACTGACAAATTTAATTTGGTTATTAGCCGTAATGGTTTGCTTGTCGCCGGAATTCATTGTACCGTTAATCACCATTTGACCGTCTGCCTCTACTTGCAGCCAACACCGGTTAGTAAAGGTCAACTCCATGGTTAACTTTTTGCTTTGGGCGGTATCCGCAGTCGCTGTGTCCGGTGTCGTTGCCGATACGCTGGAATTTGGCGACGTTACCTGATTCGCAGCCTGCCCTCCGGCGTTCCCTGTACTTATGCTGTTTCCTGTAGTTAAGGAAGCAGGCGTATTGTTCGCTTGCCCTGAAGGTGCCTTAGTACTACCCTGTGAAAACGAACGTACTCCATACAGGGTTAAAATAGCCAAAACGCATAGAGCGGCAATCACTACCCAGCGCGGCAGGGGCTGCGACCGCTTGACCAGCGTCGCGACACTTGGCTCGGCCGCCGGCGTAATATCAACGGGCTTGAACGTAGATTTTTCACCAGTTTCTTTGTATATATCGACAATTTCCTGGGCATTTAAACCTAAAGCCCTGGCATAGGAGCGTAAAAAGCCGATTACATACGTTTTGCCTGGCAACTGTTCAAATCGTTCTTCTTCCAACGCTTTCAAATAGTGGGTACGTATTTTGGTCATTTCTTCTAAATCCCGAATGGTAAGCCCTTTTTGCTCACGGGCTTCCCGCAGGGTATCACCGATTGATTGCATTGCGTCCTCCTTACCGGGTTTAACTAATATCAAAGGCATTAAAGCTAGGGTTCTCCAGCCTGATTTCCTCATCCGGGTGATGTCTTAATTCGATGATCAAATCAAAGTTGGCAAGGGAAAAATTCTCATTCTGGGCGAGGACATCCGGGTGCTCGATTATTTTTATCCCCGGTCCGGCCAAAATCCTGCTCAACAGTTCTTTATGGGCCGGCGTACCTCTTAATGTACTGGTAATTGCGTCAATTAACAAGACCTTATCTGTGTCGGATTCCTCGTCAGACAAGTGTGTTCGCATAGTTTGCCTAATAATCGTAGACGAGATTAACGTCCAACGCTTATTGGCGTACACGCAAGCCGCGATCGAAGCCTCACTTTTGCCAACCCGCGGCATGCCCCTGATGCCAATTATCGTATTACCGCCTTTTTTTAAGATATCACCCAAAAAATTGATTAACAGGCCCAGTTCTTCCCGGACAAACGAGTAGACCGGGGGATTTGCCCCAGTCACATTTAACCGTACGCCATGTTTTAAAGCAATCTTGTCTAACAGCGTCGTTTCCCGTAAGAATGCAACCTTAATGCTTTCAACCTCATTTAAACAGCGAGCTAACGCCTGCATCTTCTCAGGGTGTTCACATTCAAGTAAAAAACCCCGGCGACTCTGGCCGATACTTGTCACCTGTAAAATATTCAAATTAAGCATTCCCAGCAAAGTGGTAACCGCACCTAGTAGTCCCGGTCTGTTCACCTGAATGTCATACTCAAAGTACAACTGCTTCATTTGGCCGCCTCTGCCTCCAACTGATCTAAAAACTGCTCGATTTGGGCAAGCGCCGCTGCAGGATCGCCCATGGAAATTGACAGGGAGTAATCCGGATCTGCAGCATTAGGGTAACCATACAACGCATCATAGTACTCAACCAGCAGCAGCCGGGTAAAAGTGTGATAATCCCCGGCAACCAGGCGCTCGTTTAAAAATTTAACCCGTTCGTTTCCCAACCGTGGCGCGAGACGGTCTAGAGCTTCGACCAACTCTGGCCCGGGATCGGGAAAAGCCGTATACTCCTCGACAAGCCTGTTTACTCTATTTTCCAGCGTGTCAAAAATCAACACCTGACGGCCTGCCTGCATCGCTTGAAACAGCGCATTGGGCAAACTTACCCGCCCTACTCTTTTACTTTCACACTCAACTACTATCCAGTGCGCAGAGCCAAACGTCTGTAGTTCCGCAGTCAATTCAGCCTCAAACTTTTTCTGGCTAGGAGCAGTACCCAGCCCAACTGCCCCAAATACGGAACCCCGGTTATTGGCTAACTGTTCCAGGTCAACCGCCGGACGTCCGTGCTGTTTCAGCGCCTGAATTAGTTCGGTTTTTCCTGTCCCGGTGTTTCCTCTTAAGACCACGACGCCGAAATTGAAAGGCTTTTCATCCCAATATTCTACAACAGAGTGGCGATAGGCCTTGTATCCCCCAACAAGCCGATAAGCCCTGAGACCCATCAAATCCAAGATTGTCGCCACTGCCCTGCTGCGCATACCGCCACGCCAGCAAAATAGCACCACTGAACCTTGTTTTTCCAATTTCCGATAACGCCTTACCATATCCGGTAATTTGGGTGCAGCCAATGAAAGTCCGAGATCCTTTGCCGCCGTTGGGCTAACCTGTCGATAAATTGTACCAAGTTGGGCCCGTTCGTCATCGTGAAAGATTGGTATATTTACCGCGCCGGGAATTGTCGCTTCGGCAAACTCCTTTTCCGAGCGCACATCAACAAATATAGGAGTGGGCAACGCTGCTAATTCCGCAACACTAATTTCTTGAATCATGTATAGTTTCTCCATCTAGGTCTGTCTGCAAAATTTGCACTAGTGTTTGCTGGCAGATAATATTTATGTACCGTGCCGGTGGATACGCCCCGCAAGGGGTAATACCGCTCTGGCTACCGGATTCGATCGTTTAAGGATTACCGCCTGATTAGGGCAGAGTTCGTGACAGCATAGGCATTCAATACATCGCTGGTAATCTATGTTCTTTGTTTTCGGTTCGATGGCCTCGACGGGGCAGCTGCCCACACACACCTGGCAATGTTTGCACAGTTTGGCATTGATCCTGGGCCGAACCTTAAAAAACCTGATCACACCTTTAAGCATCAGCCCGGACCGCCGTTTTCGCACTGTCCGCGGGATTTTGAAAGAAGTAATCCGGGGTATTTGCCTGAAATCACCACATAATTGAATGTTCGTCAGGTCCGCTTGCCCCACGCCAAGCCTAACCGCCTGTTCCAGGATGGGTACATCCTGAAGTTTCAGTCCCAAAGCGGTAATCGCTACCGTATCCAGGGCCAGCGCATCCGGGCTTAACAGGAGATAACCCAATTGGACAGGATCTCCCGCTGTTGGCCCGGCTCCTTCCATGCCAACCACTGCATCCATAATATTCAGACTTACCCTGCAGGCTAAATGAATGTCGGCAATTATTTCACCAAACTCCTCAGAATTAGGTGCGAGACGATGATATTCCGCCTTACGTAGACCGGGGATACAGCCAAATACATTTTTAACTGCGCCGGTAAATACCGCTGCAGAGTGCGCTTTGAATTTCGGTAAGTTGATTACAACGTCCGCGTCCCTTACCGGTTTGGCCAGATAAAACTTGTCCACAAAACGCTTTGTTTTGCTGGGCACCTCAACTGCGCCGGTCTGGTCAAAGTTTACCAGCGTGGCACCTTCTTCAGCGGCCACAGTTTCGAACCCGGCAACCCGCAATCCCTTAGCCGTCGGAGCCAGGCCGGCAATTGCGCCGCCCGCGCTGTCCCCTACCCACACTTCGCAGCCATGAGCCCGGCAGATTTGAATTAAAACCCGAACCAGTTCAGGATGTGTAGTGGCTGCTTTATCTGGCGGACAAGGACCGATCAGGTTGACCTTAAGCAAGACTTTGTCGCCCGAATGCAGGAACTTTTGCCAACCGCCCAACGGTTGTATTCCCCGTTCCAAAGCCTGGGCAAGAGAATTCTGTCTATAATCAGGGCATTTTACCATCGATACCTGGACCACAGCAGACACCCCCAATTGGCTCCTGTTTCTATTTTACCTCGATTTAACCAATTTAGAAAATAATTTGTTCAAAATACCTATACAACTATGAAAGTTGTCGACGGCTAACCAGATTTGTTAATTTTCCGCTAAAAAACCAATCTTTTTCAATGCAGCGATAGCCAAGTCCAGCGTCTCCTGGTTAGGAGCCTCGAGCGTATGTAAATGTCTGCCTTCGGTAAGTGAACTAAGCAAGCTGGCCTCCGTCTCAGTCATCTTTTCCATAAACCGTTTCACATCTAACCTGGTCTTTAGGTTCAATGAACGCCAAATCTTGCCGTACAGGGGATGTTCCACCCCTACGTCAAGTACGCAGATACCATGATCAACAAGAATATTCAGTTCTTGTTCCGTATCCTTTGGCGCATGCAGGCTGTAAATCACCTGGCGTATTCCATCTGAAGCCCGCTCACCTAAAAATACATATCCCTTGGGAGTAGCCATGATGGGTTGATTACCCGCTCTAAGTAAAGCAATATCTTGAACAATCACCTGACGGCTTACGCCTGTCTGTTGCGCTAATTGGACCGCTTTAAGCGGATCTTGCGCTGTTTTCAACAACTCTAGCAGGCGTTTTCGCCTGTTTTCACCGATCTGCCCTTCTTTTTGTTTCATCAAAGCCACCTACCGCCTACGGTATTATTCCGTAAACTTCCATGGTAATAATACCTTTTTTTGTGCTTAAAAACAAACGTTAAGAACAATAATCCTTAAAACGTCCTCTTCTGACTTCCATAATTATTCAACAACGCCAGTCAGCTGTCAATACTGCTGTCTTGACAGCGGTATTGACATTTGATAACATGCAGGTATATTTTTAGAGTTCAAAGGGGGGATTGGCTAATGGAGATCATTAGGACAGATTACTTAATTGTTGGGAGCGGTATTGCCGGTCTGGCGGCCGCATACTGGGCTGCAGCAAACGGAGACGTTCTTGTCCTGTGCAAGGATGACCCTGCCAACTGCAATTCTACGCTGGCACAAGGCGGGATTGCCGCCGCCATTAGCAAAGATGATTCCCCACGCTCGCATTTCGCGGATACCATCTATGCCGGAGCCGGCGCCTGCCGACCGGAGATGGTGCAAATTTTGACCGAAGCGGCACCGCAAATAATTCATGACCTCCTCGGGCTTGGGGTCAATTTCGATTATCTTCAATCGGGTGAACTTGCCCTGGCCCGGGAGGGCGCGCATAGTAAACCACGGATTCTTCACCATGGTGACAATACCGGTGAGGAAATTTGGCAGACAATCTACCGCAAGGTTACCGCAATGCCCCCTGTAACCTTTGTCCCACATACTTACGCTTGTGAACTTGTGGTCAAAGATAAGGTTTGCCAAGGCCTCGTAGCAAACAGCAGGGGAAAAGCAATCTGTTATCTAGCCAAAGCGGTTGTACTGGCTACAGGCGGTTGTGGCCAGATCTACACCAAGACAACGAACTCGCTGGGTATTACCGGTGATGGTATTGCCATCGCGCAAAGGGCCGGTGCGAAAGTTTCCGATTTGGAATTTGTTCAGTTTCATCCAACTGCCTACAACGCCAGGCGTAATCCGTTATTCTTAATTTCCGAGGCTGTCCGGGGTGAAGGGGCAGTGCTAATTAATGAATCCGGCCAGCAATTCATGCGTGCTTACCATCCTTTGGCAGATCTGGCACCACGCGATGTGGTAAGCCGGGCAATTTTCAGCGAGCAACGCAAAGGCAGTACGATTTACCTCGATGCGCGTTCCATCGGTAAAAAGTTTGGCTCCCGCTTCCCGACAATTTTTAACACGCTGCGCGAGGACGGAATTAACCCTGCGGCTAAACCCATTCCGGTCACCCCAGCCGCACACTTTTTAATGGGCGGCATTATCACTGACTCCGCTGGGCGGACAAATATTGACGGTCTCTACGCGTGTGGCGAGACAGCATGTACGGGAGTACACGGTGCCAACCGCCTAGCCAGTAACTCCTTACTGGAAGGCATGGTCTTCGGCCAAAGAGTCGCGCAATCAATCGCCCACAGGAGTATGGCTGACGGGCAAACTGTAAGTCTGCCGGAGTCGTTTAATCAGGTGGTAGCGCTCGATCAACACGATCAGAGATTACAGCGTCTGCGGAATACAATGTGGAAAAATGTCGGTATCGTTCGGGATCACCATACCTTATCCACAGCCCAAACAGAGTTAGCGGAGCTGGAAACGTTGATAACGCCTCAGGACCTCGAACTAAATAACATGTTGCACGTTGCGAAGCTAATCACTGCCGCGGCGCTAACCCGTTGTGAAAGCCGTGGCAGCCACTTTCGTTCGGACTACCCCGCGGTTTGCAGCGCCTAACGGCCGACAGGATAGCATTGCCCACATTCACCCGTTAAGCAATCGTCAAGCTATTATGGGAGGTTGAAGATGAACCCGTTACTTTACGAACAAATTATTGCCACCGCCATACGCGAAGATTTAGGCTTTGGCGACATCACTTCGGAATCCCTTGTTAACCCGCTGCAACAGGGTACGGCAAAGATAACCGCTAAGCAGGAGGGCATTGTGGCCGGGATTGAGGTCGCTAAAAACGTATTTAAGCTTGTTGACCCCAGTCTTAACTTTCAGGCTTCTATCACGGACGGCGACAAGGTCAAGCCGGGAACTACGCTGGCAACGATTAGCGGCGGCACCCGTTCTATTCTGAGCGGAGAGCGCGTTGCACTTAATTTCCTCCAGCGGCTGTCCGGCATCGCCACGGGAGCAAGACGGGCTGCTAACACCGTCAAAGACTTTAACTGCCGGATCGTCGACACCCGGAAAACTACGCCTGGCTTACGCATGCTGGAGAAATATGCTGTACGTGTTGGGGGTGGCTATAACCACCGTTTCGGCTTATTTGACGCAGTTCTGATTAAAGATAACCATATCGCTGCTGCCGGCGGGATCACCGCGGCGGTCGAATCAGCGCGGCAAAAAGTTGGCCACATGGTCAAAATTGAGGTTGAGGTTGAAGACCTAGTCCAGGCTCGGGAAGCGCTCGCGGTTCAGGCCGATATCATTATGTTTGATAATATGGACACAACCCAGATGGCTGCAGGTGTTAAACTTGTTGCCGGTCGGGCCTTGACCGAGGCATCCGGGAACATCACGCTTGCTTCCTTAGCCCAGGTAGCTGCCACCGGCGTTAATCTAATCTCGCTTGGTTGGTTAACCCATTCCGCCCCGGCCCTGGACCTAAGCCTAAAGTTATTCTGAACCTGAACCTTAATTATTTTAAATAGTGGAGGAGAAAGAGATGTATGCCCATCAAGAGCCCCTCGCCAGTGACTATCTCGACCTAAGCGATGCCGAGTTTGACCGGCGTATCCAGGCGCGAAGACAAGAGCTGGGCGCAAAACTGGTTATTCTAGGTCATCACTACCAACGTGACGAGGTCATTCAATACACGGATTTTCGCGGTGACTCCCTGCAGCTTTCACAACTGGCCGCCAAAGAGCGTGAAGCAGCGATCATTATATTTTGTGGGGTCCATTTTATGGCGGAAACTGCCGATATTCTTACGTCTGAACGGCAAAAAGTAATTTTGCCGGATCTAAATGCCGGGTGCGCAATGGCCGATATGGCCGAGCTGGATCAAGTGGAAGAATGCTGGTCGCGGCTAAAGGCAGCATACGGGAAAGAGATTCTCCCGATTACTTATGTAAATTCGAGCGCGGAAATCAAGGCTTTCTGTGGTCGTAACGGGGGCCTTACCTGCACATCTTCCAATGCCGAAAAAGTAATGCGCCGGGCCCTGCTCGAAGACAGAATTATTTTATTTCTGCCTGACGAACACCTCGGCCGTAACACTGCTGCCAAATTTGGGATCCCCAGTGACGAAATATTTGTCTGGCTGAGAGAAAACCCAGACCTTGAATTACCGGCCCGCGTACCCCGGTTAGTTCTTTGGAACGGTTTTTGTACCGTGCATCAGCGGTTTACGCCTGCTAAAGTTGACCTGGTTAGGAAACATTACCCCGGTATTAAAGTTATCGTTCACCCGGAATGTGAACAAGCCGTAGTCGAGAAGTCAGACCTTTGCGGTTCGACTGAATATATTATCCGCACAATTGAGCAAGCCCCTGCCGGCAGTGAATGGGCAGTAGGCACAGAAATTAACCTGGTACACCGCCTTGCCTCCGAGCATCCTGAAAAAAGAATCGTCTGTCTTAACGAAACTGTATGCCTCTGCGCCTCGATGTATCGAATTGACCGGCCCCATTTACTGTGGACTCTGGACAACTTGGCCCAAGGCAAAACCGTAAACCGCATCGTTGTTCCGCAAGCAGTCAAGACCGATGCGCTGCAGGCCTTAAACAGAATGCTGAAACTTGCTTAAACTGATCAGCTGTCCAAAGGGACAGCTTTTTCTTTTGCTAAAAACGATGTGTCCGAAACACTATAATGACAAAAAGAGCCAGGCGTGCTCAAACACCTGACTCAATTGCGATGCTTTACTTCCTAGCTTTTCTGTCCAAACTTAGTCTCAAACTGCCCCATCGTCAGTAACACCTCGCGCGGCTTGCTTCCTTCATAAGGTCCAACTACTCCCTTTTGTTCAAGCAGATCAACCAAACGCGCCGCCCGGGTGTACCCGACTCTTAGCCGCCGCTGCAGCATGGATACAGAAGCATTCCCATTCTCGATAAACAGCTTGGCCGCATCGTAAAACAGCTCGTCTTCCTCTTCATTTGCCGTTGGTGCCGCAACCTCACTGTTAAACTCGACATCCATATATTCAGGTTTGCCTTGTTCCTTCAGGAAATTGACGACTGTCTCCACTTCCTTATCCGACACAAAACAGCCCTGCACCCGTACCGGTTTAGCTGCCCCCATCGGGTAGAACAACATATCGCCTCTTCCCAACAGCTTTTCGGCGCCGTTCATGTCCAGGATCGTCCGCGAATCAGTCTGGGAGGATACCGCAAACGCGATGCGCGAGGGAATGTTAGCTTTAATTATTCCAGTGATAACGTCCACTGACGGGCGCTGCGTCGCCACAACCAGGTGAATACCTGCCGCTCTGGCCATTTGGGCCAAACGACAAATAGCGTCTTCAACATCACCGGGCGCCACCATCATCAAATCGGCCAACTCATCGATCAGAACCACTACATAGGGGAGGGCAGGAGTTGCACCCTGTTCCTTGGCTTTGAGGAAATTATACCTGACAATATCACGCACCCCGGCGGCGGCAAATAACTCATACCGCGTTTCCATTTCGGTAACAACCCACTTGAGCGCAGAAGCTGCTTTCTTCGGATCAGTGACAACCGGCGCTGCAAGATGGGGAATACCGTTATAATTGGTCAACTCCACCATTTTCGGGTCAACCATCAGGAACTTAACCTCATTTGGTTTGGCCTTGAACAGGATACTTGTGATCAGCGTATTCATACATACCGACTTACCTGAACCGGTTGCCCCGGCAATTAGCAAGTGGGGCATCCTCGTCAAATCAGCAACGATTCCATTGCCGGCGATGTCCTTGCCTAAAGCCACCGGGAGTTTCCCATTAGTCTGATTAAACTCAGGCGACTCCAGGACTTCGCGGAACTGGACCACGGCAACATCCTTATTAGGCACCTCAATGCCAACAGCCGGTTTACCGGGAATCGGCGCTTCAATCCGCACGTCCTGCGCCGCTAAACTCAAAGCAATGTCATCAGCCAAATTGACAATTTTGCTTACTTTCACCCCCGGTGCCGGTTGGGCTTCATACCGGGTAATTGCCGGCCCACGGGTAACCTGCGTAACCTTAACTTTGACCCCAAAGCTCTCCAGGGTATCTTCCAATGTTTTGACATTATCGGAGATATCTTTGTTCAACCTGGTGTTTTTTATCTTAATTGAACGCTGTAATAGACTAAGCGACGGCAAAGTGTAAGCCAATAAACCTTCCCGGGCTATTTGCCGCGTAATCGGCGTACTGGTAACCACGCCGGGGGCGCTTTCCGGTTTCTGCACTTGGCCGGCCGGCTCCGGAGCAGGTGTGAAAAGGTTCTCCGGCGGTTCTTCCTCCGTCATGGATTCACGGTACTCTGCACCGTTAATGATTAGCGGTATGTCACGGATAGCAGCCTGCTGGCCGTCTTTTTCCCGTTCTTCACGTTTGCTTGGCTTCCGTTTCGCCGGTTTCTCCTCTTGTCGGTCTTCATCCTCCACCACCACAAACAGGAATTCCTGCAATTGCTGATAGATGCGCTGTGAGACCTGCTTCAAGCCCGTCCAAAGATTTTTTACAGCTTCAGTTATCGATCGGTTGGTTAAAACCACGAGCAGTACCAGCGACAATCCGAAAATGACCACGTAACTGCCCACCGGACCGAAAGCCTTATAAACTGCGTAGGAAAGGGCCGCGCCGAGCAATCCGCCGCCAAGTCCCTGCTGCCCGGCAGCAAAGATTTGCGGACGCTTCATGAATTCAAAGCCCGGTAACTGTAGGTGTAAAAAAGCCAACAACAGCAAAAACAGACCACACGATGCAGCAACCCGGGTAGTCATAGCCGGGTGATGCTTACGGTTCATCACCTGCAGGCCCAGAAAAATTAAAATCAGCGGGATGATTACCCTGCCGCCACCGGCAATTGACTTTAAAACCTCATTAACCAGTTGACCGATATTTCCAGGTTGGGGCGAAAATAAACTGACCAGACTCACACAAGCCAGTACAACCAGAATAAGGCCGCCTATTTCAGATTTAAGTTCATGTTTAATCGTCCGTTTTACCGGACGCCCCCGTTTTGCAACCACCTTGGCCAAGAAATGACCCTCCAACAAAATTACCCCAGGTAACTTTTGGACCCAGGGTGTCGTTTTTTCAAACCCTTTTCAGTTAACTAACGCACCACGGAAAATGCTGCTTCCAAGCTACGTTAACCGTAGTAATTATAACATATTCAGGAATTAAAAACCACCTATCCCGGAACGTACGTACCGTCGATATGTCGATATAAAAAAGGGAACATAGCTGGCTGCTACGCTCCCTTGCTCGAACCGATAATATTTATCACCTGCCCCGGAGCCAAATCGCCCCGCAGGTAATCATTCGGGTCACTGGAAATTAACCGAATAATTTTTCCGGTTCCGTCGCCCAATGGTTCCACTTCCAACAAGATATTTTCGCACACAACCTCAATCCTTTCCCCATGCTGTTGGTCCCAACCTTTCAGCACCTGTTCAAGATCGAGCGGCGTCCAAAAGGCCATCAATGGGGCCTGCCTCCTTCCCGGGCCGTTTCCATCATTTGCTCTAATTTTTTGACAGCTTTGCTGATCCCGCCAATTTCATCAATCAGGCCGTATTTCACAGCGTCATCACCGACAACAATAGTCCCAATGTCCCGTGCGAGCTCTCCGGTTTGAAACATCAGTTCCCTAAACTTCTTTTCGGTACATTTCGAGTGCTCAATCACGAAACGAACAACCCGATCCTGCATCTTATCAAGGTATTCATAAGTTTGCGGCACCCCAATGACCAATCCGGTAAGGCGAATCGGGTGAACAGTCATCGTCGCACTGGAAGCCACAAAACTATAGTTAGCAGAACAGGCAATCGGCACACCGATCGAATGCCCGCCGCCAAGAACCAGCGATACAGTAGGTTTGCTAACGCTGGCGATCATTTCTGCAATCGCCAGCCCGGCTTCCACGTCGCCGCCAACAGTATTCAAGATGACCAGCATTCCTTCAATTTGCGGGTTCTGTTCAACCGCCACCAACTGGGGAATAATGTGCTCGTATTTTGTTGTCTTGTTCTGGTTAGGCAAGACCAGATGCCCCTCAATTTGGCCAACAATGGAAATGCAGTGGATATTGCTCGGCGGTGTGGGCGTATCCAGTTGGCCCAGTTCCTTTAAAGTTTCCAGTTTTTTACCTTGCCGGCGGCTTTTACTGAGGGGAGTAGCGTCTTGGTCTTCACCCTGTTCAGCCGGAACAGCATTTTGATTTTGAATCTGCATAATCGGGTTGCTCATTGTTTCACACTCCAAATCTAATCTTAGATTAGTATGAGCAACCCGCCGGAATTTACCCGGATAATTAAGGCGCGCAATGTAAACTTTACACTGCGCGCCATTTTGCTATACTTCCATGATAATCGGTAGAATCATCGGACGCCTCCTGGTTTTCTCGTAAAAGAGTTTGCCCAAGACATCGCGAACCTGCGATTTAATTAACGCCCACTCATTGATGTTTGCTTCCTGACATTTAGCTAATGATTGGCGTACCCGTTCTTTGGCCTCGCCTAACAGCGACTCAGATTCCCTGACGTAGACAAAGCCGCGCGTCACGATATCCGGGCCGGCAACAACGGTTCCCGTCTCCTTGCTGATCGTCATGACGACAATGAGGATGCCGTCCTGCGATAATTGTTTGCGGTCGCGCAGGACGATATTGCCGATATCGCCTACCCCTAGGCCATCAACCAAAATTCTCCCGGCAGTGACTTTACCAACCATCGCCGCGCCTTGTTTGTTGAATTCAAGCACACTCCCATTTTCCCCGACAAAGATGTTTTCTCTCTCTACGCCCAATTGCTCTGCTAAATGGCCATGTTTAATCAGCATGCGGTATTCACCGTGTACCGGGAGAAAATACTTGGGTCTGACCAAATTCAGCATCAATTTAAGCTCTTCCTGGCTGGCATGACCGGAAACATGGATACCCGAAAGGGCTTCGTAAATAACATTAGCACCCTGTTTAAACAGGTGGTCAACCGTACGGGCGACCATCTTTTCGTTACCCGGGATAGGGGTGGCCGAAATGATCACGGTATCCCCCGGTTGTATTTCTACCCGACGGTGATCAGACATCGCCATCCTGGTCAGGGCAGACATTGGTTCTCCCTGACTGCCGGTAGTCAGAATCACTACCTGGTTATCGGGCAGGTCAGCAATTTCTTCGATTTCAATTAAAGTATCGTCCGGGACATTCAGATATCCCAATTCAGCGGCGATATTGACTACATTCACCATACTTCGCCCGACGATCGCCACTTTGCGGCCAAGCTTGTGTCCGGCGTTAATCGCCTGCTGCAAGCGGTGCACATTCGAGGAGAATGAGGCGACAATAATTCTGCCTTTTGCTTCTTCAAAAGATTCCTCAAAGGTCCGTCCAACACGGCGTTCCGACATCGTGTAACCTGGCCGCTCGACGTTGGTACTATCCGACATCAGTAGTAAAACACCTTGGTCACCTAGTTCGGCCAGTTTGTGAAAGTCGATAACGTCTCCGTCAACCGGCGTTTGATCAAGCTTAAAATCACCGGTATGCACAATCGTTCCAAGTGGAGTATGGATCGCCAGGGCAACCGAGTCCGGAATACTATGGCTGACGCGGATAAACTCAATCTTGAACGGACCGAGTTTTAACACGTCGTGCGGTTTTACCACCTGTGAGCGGACATTGTTTAGCCCATTTTCCTTTAGTTTTCCTTCAACAAGCCCGAGAGTAAGCCGTGTCGCATAAATAGGCACATTTAACACTTTCAGCACATACGGCAGAGCCCCAATATGGTCCTCATGACCGTGCGTAAGGATAATTCCTTGCAGTAAATCGCGGTTTTCCAGTAGATAAGTGATGTCCGGAATAACCATATCTATGCCGAGCATTTCGTCTTCCGGGAACATCAGACCACAGTCGATTACAATCATCGAATTTTCATAGCGAACTACGGTCATGTTCTTGCCGATTTCACCCAAACCGCCTAATGGGATAATCTGCAGTTTATTTTTTTCTTTAGCCACAATAAAATTATTTCACCTCCGTTTTATTCAGAATATGTCCGAACCGTACTCCCAACAGGCACAACAAAATAAGGTTTGTAACAAACCCAATTCAGAGTTGATAAAATTTGGCAAAAGTCCCGATCCCTTTCGCCGGATAATCCTCTGGAGTTAGCCGTACACACTCAACTAAGATCTATTATACAGTATGGCCCCCTGGGGGCGCAAGTTTGTCCCAGTCGGGAATTAACCGAACATCGGTTACACCATAGTATATATTTCCCAGCAGCAGATCTTTTAAACCAGGATGATTAACACGGCTGAATAAGATTTTCGTTCAACCCCAGTATTCCCAACGCAGCCAATTCCCGCCGCATTACCTGCCCGGTAAGTACAAGTTGCTGCTCGGTTTGAAAGCTGCGCACCGCTTGCTCCGTTACATGATCAAAAATACCGTGGCACTCTCCCCTGTAGTACCCCTGCTCGCGCAGTTTGGTTTGAATTATTTGTACCAGTTTTCCCCTCGAACCTAAGACGGATACCCGGTAACCAAGCGGACCGGTTATTTCAACCTCAGTTCCGACATCCACCCGGTCATAGATTTCTTCTACATGCCGATTATGCATCCGAATACACCCATGGCTTACCGCTTGACCAATTGAACCCGGTTTATTGGTACCGTGAATCCCGTAGGTACCCCAGGGAACATTCAGCTTCATCCAGCGGGTGCCAAATGCCCCGCCCCATCGTGCTTTTTCCGCGATACAATATATTCCTACCGGGGTTGGTGTCTTAGCTGTTCCTACGGCGACAGGGAAAATTCCACTGCAAATCTTCTCTTCCGTTAGGTACAGCGAACGTTTGGCGATATCAATTAATATCTTCAAGACGCCATCTCCTTAACCTTCTTTCTACCATGTTATGAGTGGTAAATATCAAGATTGAGATGGCGTACAGAAAAAGGGAAACGCGGTATCACTACCCGCGTTTCCCTTTTTCCCCGTCTGATGCGCCAAGTCGACTCTGTTCTAGGCGCTAATACCTAGCCTGAAGGAGTCATGTAACGCCCGCACCGCATTGGCCATATTCTCCTTGGCTACCAGTACCCAGATAGTTGAATTGGAGTCTGCCGACTGGAGCACCTGAATATGGTTTTCGGTTAAGGCCTCAAGCACCTGAGCCATGACTCCGGTCACCTCTGCCATCCCGCCACCGATTATCGATACTTTGGCGCAACTTGGCCGACTTTCTACCGCAAAACCCATATTACGGAGAATTTTTGCTGCCTTATCCGCAACTTCATCTTTCACAGTGTATAATATTTCACTCGGCAGCACGGTAATAAAGTCCACACTGATATCCGCCAGGGCCATAGCCTTAAAGATTTTTAAATCGACGTCCCTGCCTTTTTGCGGGGCAAAACCATTTACCCTAAGCTGGGTAATATTGGGTGTATGTGCAATTCCGGTGATTAAGCGGTCACCCCCGATTTCCAGCGCCGTTTCAATAAAATCGTTGTCCAATTGGTTAGTGACCAATGTTCCCGGTGCGTCGCTGAAAGTCGACTTCACCCGGATCGGGATATTTTTTTGCATCGCAATTTCCACTGCGCGGGGGTGAATGACCTTTGCTCCTTGATAAGCGAGTTGAAAAATCTCGTTATATGTAACTACGTCAAGGATTCTGGCATCGTCCACCAACCTCGGGTCAGCAGTCATAATGCCTTCAACATCCGTATAAATGTCGATCATCTCTGCATTTAGCGCCACTCCCAGCGCCGAGGCCGTAGTATCGCTGCCGCCCCTGCCCAGTGTGGTGATCTCTCCGTTTTCCGTCGCGCCTTGAAACCCAGCGACCACAACGATTTTACCCTCCCTAAGGTGCTGATGAATAGCTTTAGGCTTAATGCTGACGATTCTCGCCTCGCCAAAACTGTCCGTAGTGGTGATTCCCGCTTGGGCGCCGGTCAGCAATACCGCTTCGTGGCCGAGCCCCATCAGGGTACTGACCATTACCACCCCAGAAATCACCTCGCCGCAGGACATTAGAATATCCAACTCCCGTTTGGGTACGTCTGGGGTTGTGGTTTTAACGACATTTAGCAACGTATCTGTGGCATAGGGGTCGCCGGAACGGCCAATCGCAGATACTACCACCACCGGGCTGTACCCTTCCTGTTTAGCGGCAATTATCTTTGCCGCAACCTGGTCTCTGCGCTCCGGTGTAGCGACGGAAGTACCACCAAATTTTTGGACCAAAATGCGTAGATTTCTCATTCAGCTTCCCCCAATACAGTTTTAAACCAGAGCATAAACCAAAAAAGCGACCGGAGCACATTCTCACGGCCGCAGATTAGGTAAAAACACCCTATTCAACGTTAAACCTAAGATAGCGCTCCACCTAAAACACCTTAGGTGACAGAACTGCACTTATTCAATACAGTTCCAGCAGATTTCCTGGTAGAAGCTCTGCTTCGGCGGGTATTCCTTTTAGCGCCTCTCCTCGTTTGCCAACTCCAGGTACCTACTCTTAATATCCCGCGCCTCTATCAACATATTAATTTGTTCTTTATTATCCTACAGATTGCGGCGTTAGTCAACAGATTAGCCTGGCAAAAATAATATCTGGGCATAACAAAGCAGGAGCGCGTAAACGCTCCTGCTGCAGCTGATCACCTAATCTAACCAATAGCTGAACGCTTAAAGCTTGCCAGCCGCCACCAGAAGCTCGCGTATCGCTGTCTGTTCCGTCTCAGTCGCAGGCACAAGCGGCAAGCGAACTGAGCCGACATTTAAACCCAGCATATTCATTGCTGTCTTAATCGGCACGGGATTGGAAGTCATAAACATGCCCTTGAAAATCGGATAGAGTTGACCGTGCAGGCGCGCCGCCTCCCGGACATTGCCGGCAAGAAAAGCACGAATCATTGCCTGCAGTTCATTACCGACTACATGCGAGACGACACTGATGATTCCCTCGCACCCGACGGACATTAAAGGTAAGGTCAGCGAATCATCACCCGAATACACCAGAAAGTCTGGCGGCAAACTCCGAATTAGCTGTGTCGCTTGATCGGTTGACCCGGCAGCTTCTTTAATCGCAACGATATTGTCGATCTGGGCAAGTCTGGCAACAGTTGCCGGCTGCAAATTAATCACGGACCGGCCCGGGATATTATAGAGCATTAACGGCAATTCGGTAGCCTCGGCTACAGTTGCAAAGTGTTGGTATAAACCTTCTTGAGAAGGTTTGTTATAGTAGGGTACAACCAACATCGCCACGTCAACGCCTACTTTTTCAGCTGCTTTCGTCAACCTGATGCTGCTCCTCGTATCGTTTGAGCCGGTGCCGGCGATAACCGTTGCTCTGTTGCCAACAGCTTCCTTGACCACACCGTATAATTTTACTTTTTCCTCAAATGACAAGGTTGGGGACTCACCTGTGGTCCCAGCAACAACCAGTCCGTCCGAACCGTTATCTACCAGGTAGCGGGCGACTGTTTTCGCCTGTTCATAATCCACTTCGTTTTGTTGGTTAAACGGCGTTACCATTGCAGTTAGTACGCGTCCAAAACTCTTCAAAACGTAAATCACCACCAAATAAATTTTTCCGGCTAACGTCCTAAGCGGAACTGCTCATGCAGTGCTCTGACCGCTTTGACCATATCCTCTTTAGCTACCAGCACCCAGATTGTCGAATGAGAGTCGGCCGACTGTAATACCTGAATGCCGTGCGGGCTTAACGCTTCCAAAATCTCCGCCATAACGCCCGGAACCCCGGCGATACCGCCGCCAATAACGGAAATTTTTGCGCAACCCGAGCGGCTCTCCACTTGGAATCCCATATTATTGAGGATTTTCACAGCTTTCTTAGCCACTTCATCCTTTACGGTGTATACTACGGCGCTGGGAAGCACAGTGATAAAGTCGACACTGATGTCGGCCAGGGCCATCGCCTTAAATATCTTTAAATTTACTTCAGGTACGTTCTCCTCGTTTTGCGTATCCACCCGCAATTGCGTTACGTTTGGCGTGTGGGCGATGCCGGTAATTAGGCGGTCACCGGTGATATCCGTACCCATCTCAATATGGTCACTGTCTACCTGATTCGTTACCAAGGTGCCGGGAGCATCACTGAACGTAGATTTCACTCGAATGGGAATGTTTTTCTGCATCGCGATTTCTACTGCCCGCGGATGAATTACTTTAGCGCCCTGGTGTGCATATTGGCAAATCTCATTATATGTAACGACATCCAAGATTTTTGCATCGCTGACAATCCGCGGATCTGCGGTCATAATCCCCTCGACATCTGTATAAATGTCAATTGCCTCTGCATCCAAGGCTACGCCTAAAGCTGAAGCTGTAGTATCACTCCCCCCTCTGCCCAGGGTCGTAATTTCCCCTTCTTCAGTTACTCCCTGAAATCCGGTGACGATCACAACCTTGTCCTCAGCCAGATTTTCCAGGATGTTTTTCGGCTCGATGCGGACAATCCGCGCATCACCGAAATTGTTATTGGTAATCACTCCGGCCTGAGCTCCATTAAGCAAAACCGCATCGTGGCCGAGTCCGATCAAAGTACTGGCCATAACAACGCCGGAAATAACTTCACCGCAAGAGGTAAGAATATCCACTTCCCGTTGGGGAACGTCAGCATAAATCCCCTTAACCATGTTTAAAAACGTATCAGTGGCATATGGGTCACCTGTGCGCCCAATCGCGGAGACCACAACGACAGGGTTGTAACCTTCCTCTTTAGCCGAGATGATCTTTTCAGCTACCTGGGCTCGTTTCTCCGGCGTAGCCACAGATGTCCCGCCAAACTTTTGAATTAATATTCGCATCTGTACATCCCTTACTCCTAAAATCCAAGGTAAATCAGGCTATTGGCGAATAACCAGTTCAGCTATCTGCACGGCATTTGTCGCTGCCCCTTTGCGGATTTGGTCACCAACTACCCACAGGTTTAAGCCCTTGGCGATTGACATATCCTCCCGAATCCGGCCGACGTAAACCTCATCTGTATCCGCCGCGGTCAGCGGCATTGGATATTTGTCGGCAGCCGGGTCATCGATAACTACAACACCTGGCGCTTTGCCTAAAATTGATTTTGCCTCAGCCTGACTGAGCTTTATTTCAGTCTCGATATTGATCGATTCCGAATGGCTTCTGTAGACCGGTACCCGTACCGTAGTAGCGGTAATCGCCATTTCCGGGGCGTGAAATATTTTTTGGGTTTCCTTGACCATCTTCCATTCTTCTTTAGTGTAATCACCTTCCTGGAAGACATCAATCCGGGGGATCACGTTCGCCGCAATCTGATAGGGAAAGACACGGGGTTCAATCGTTTTCCCCTCACTTAACAACCTGGTTTCCGTTTCCAATTCTTCGATTCCTTCGCGTCCCGCTCCGGAAACAGCCTGATAAGTAGAAACCACTACCCTTTTTATTTTAGCGGCATCATGCAGCGGTTTAAGGCCGACGACCATTATAATGGTCGAACAGTTCGGGTTAGCAATAATTCCATGATGCCACTTGACGTCTTCCGGATTCACTTCCGGCACAACCAATGGGACATCTGGATTGAGACGAAATGCACTGCTGTTGTCAATAACTACCGCACCATGAGCGACCGCATCCTTGGCAAATTCAGTACTGGCCGACCCCCCGGCGAACAGGGCAATGTCGATACCGGCAAAGGAGTCAGGACGGGTTTCCTCAACGACATAATCCTGTCCTTGCCAATTAATCGTTTTACCGGCCGAGCGCGATGTAGCCAGTAGTTTTAACCGGTTTACTGGGAACTTACGCTCTGTCAAAATCTTTAAAAATTCTTGTCCTACGGCGCCGGTCGCGCCAACAATTGCAACATTATAACGAGCCAAGGCTTTCCCTCCTTCAATTAGATAAAGTGAACCGGCGGGATGTTTACCCAGGGGCCATTCCCGCCGGAGTATCAACCACTATTCAATTTGTCAACTAAAGTTCGTGTTCGCGCAAAATAGGTTGGATCTGTCTACTTTGCAACGCCTCAGTGATTGTATCGACAATCAAGTTCATATGAGCTACAAGTGAATTAGCCTTATTCTTGGGACTGTCTTGGCCAAAAGGCACCATGTAAATATTTTTTGTGGCCAACAGGACGCCGATGTTCCTAGCGTTTAATCCTAACCCATCATTAGTAGAGATTGCCAGGACAATTGGGCGTTGATTACGCAGGTGCGCTTTACAGGCCATCAGAACCGGAGTATCCGTAATTGCGTTAGCAAACTTGGCCACTGTATTACCGGTACACGGAGCGACAACCAGCACATCGAATAATTTCTGCGGCCCCACCGGTTCTGCATCGACAATAGAAGCAATCGGCCGTTTGCCGGTCAGCGTTTCCAGCTCCTGCTTCCAGTGGTCCGCCGAACCAAATCTGGTATCCATGCTGTCAACTGCAGTGGAAATAATCGGGGTCACCTCGGCCCCTTCTACAGTTAATCGCTTAACCTCACTGATAATCTGCTTTATAGTACAGTGGGAACCGGTAATCGCAAACCCCACTCGCAACCCTTTAAGACTCATCCCTAGCACCTCCACGCTCTTGTACAGGAACTCTGTCCGGGAGGGTGACGAGTTGTCGAATAATAACCTGGGGTAATACTTGGGCCAAAATCTTACCCGCAGTTTTTGGTGCGACTATCCCTGGCAACCCTGGAGCCAACAACGCCTTGATCCCCAGGAAAGACGCATACTCAAAATCAGTCCCTCCCGGCGCAGAAGCAATATCGATGATCACTGCTTCTTTATCCACGTTATCCAGTACTTGCCGGTCCAGCACCAAGCTGGGTACAGTATTAAAGATGAGGTTCATTTCACTGGCGTTTTGCGCTAAATCCAGGAAGTGAACAGGCTGCATGCCTAGTTGGAAGGCACGGGCAAGGTCACTTTGTTTGCGGGCTACAAGACTAACGTGCGCTCCCATACCCTTTAAGGTACAGGCTAAAGTAAACCCGCTTCGGCCAAATCCAACTACCATGGCTTCACTGCCATGAATAGTAATTTTTGTGGCTTCCATTGCCATTTGGATTGCGCCCTCGGCAGAAGGAATCGAGTTTAGAATTGTCAACTCATCAAGACTGTTATACTCGACCAACTTAAGTCCGAGAGCCCTGGCCGCAGTTTGTAATGCCGGTCGCGCCCAACCGATAAATACGGGAACATTAGGCGGAATAATCTGTAAGAATTCTTTGGAAAGCTGTAAAGGGTTTTTGGAATATTTGGCCCTAACCACACCACGTTCGTCCGTTCCCGGCATCGGTAAAACAACGGCATCAACCCCGTTAACGGCTTCCGATAATGTAGCGGCATATTCGATTCCGTCGATGTGCGGCCCATGTTCAAATCCAATAACCTTTATGTAAGCCCCCATTTTTGCCAGTTCGGGGATGAGGACCAATTCCCTGTCATCACCACCCACTATGGCCAACCTAATACCCCGTAAACCCGAACTCATCACCATTGCCCCCTTTGAGACACTGTCCCATAACTAATACAGTATATGACCTGCCACAGAGGGTGGTGCTTGGTGCAAAGCTCGAGTATTACCCCATAATCATCCAATTGTCAAAGAACACTATTATTCTACAAGATATTCTCCAAGCCTACGACTAGACCCTTTAATTTGCTGACTGTTTTAATCGCGAGAATGACGCCAGGCATGTATGTTTCCCTGCTATACGCGTCATGGCGAATCGTCAGGCTTTGCCCTAGCCCACCAAAAATTACTTCTTGATGAGCAATCAAGCCTGGCAGGCGAACGCTATGGATCCGCATTCCGTTAAAGTCGGCGCCGCGTGCCCCGGCAAGTTTTTCTGTTTCATTAGGATTACCCTGCTTAAGCTGCGGACGAACTTCGTCGATCAAGGCAGCTGTCTTCAGTGCGGTACCGGACGGCGCATCCAGTTTCTGGTCGTGATGCAACTCCAAAATTTCCACATGAGGAAAATACCGCGCCGCTTCTTGGGCAAATCTAAGCATTAAAATGGCCCCGATCGCAAAATTAGGCGCCACAAAAGCTGAAGTTCCAGCACATTCCGCTAGCTCATGAATTTCATCAAGGGCAGCTTGGGTTAAGCCCGTTGTCCCAATTACCGGATGCACTCGACACTTTATAGCGAGTTTACAATTATCCATTACG
>DATAMA010000117.1:0-2511 GCA_036260765.1 Desulfobacteria bacterium
ACAAAATAGCCAAATCCGTGCTGAGGCAAGGAAACCAAGCCGCCAACAACAGAGAGAAACGCTAAAATGATCAATGGCACGGTCATCACCCAAGGGGATTCGTGCGGCTGATTTTTCTCTTTTTCGGGTCCGGTAAAGGCAACGAAGTATAGACGGCTCATGTAGAAAGCGGTCAAGAATGCGGTAAACAGACCAATCGCAAACAAGATTGGATGGCCGTTATTTAACGCTGCAGTAAGGATTTCATCTTTGCTGAAGAATCCGGCAAACGGCGGAATTCCCGAAATCGCCAATACGCCAATGCCAAAGGTTATTCCGGTAATTTTCATTCGTTTGACCAGTCCGCCCATTTCCCAGATATCCTGTTGTTCATGCAGAGCATGAATTACAGAACCAGCGCCAAGGAACATCAATGCTTTAAAGAATGCATGGGTCATCAGGTGAAACATGCCTGAAGTGAGAGACCCGACCCCCATGGCCATGACCATGTAACCCAACTGGCTTAAGGTTGAGTAGGCCAGAATACGCTTAATGTCATCTTGGGCAATTGCAATGGAGGCGGCAAAAATTGCCGTAAACCCACCAAGTCCGGCAACGAATTCAAGCACCCATGGATCAGCGCTTTGGAATAGGAAGTACATCCGCGCGATTAAGTACACACCGGCAACAACCATGGTGGCCGCGTGGATCAAAGCACTAACTGGCGTAGGACCTTCCATGGCGTCCGGCAGCCAAACATGTAGCGGAAACTGACCGGATTTACCAATCGGCCCGATAAAGACTAAGATTGCCGCCAGACTGATGAAGGCGTAGCTTACGCCACCAATGGCAATGATATCCTTCAGGTGTGGCCCCATTAATTTCGACAATTCAATGAAATTCAGGGTGCCGAACTTATTTAATAAGAACAACATCCCGATCAATAACCCGGTATCACCGACCCTCGTAGTCATAAAGGCTTTCTTTGCTGCCTCGCGTGCTGATACCTTGAAGAACCAGAAGCCAATCAATAAGTAGGAACATAAACCCACAAGCTCCCAGAAGATGAACAATTGCAACAGGTTGGTTGCCAAGACCAAACCTAACATTGACGAAGCAAACAGCGACTGATACGCGAAGTACCGGGAAAAGCCCTTATCCCCGTGCATGTAGCCGAGTGAATAAATCTGAACCAAAGAAGCTACCAAACTGACCACAAACAGCATCATAGCGCTAATTGGGTCAATCAATGTACCGAACTCAATGGTCAGGGGGCTTCCAGCTACTCCCCATTTGATATTATCAAAGACCAGCCAGTTAAACGTACGTTGGAATGGTTCCTCGACCAAATTGGCGCCTGTACCACTAAAGAATACACCGTAATCAACCCATAAGGCTAACACAAATGATGTCAAAATACAGACGATTGAAATGGCAGAGGAGAGTTTGGGCCACTTTTTGGTTACTAAGCCAATTATTAGGAAGGAAAACAGCGGCAAGGCCGGAATCAGCCAGGCCCACTGAAAACTCGCGTGTTCCATTTAGTTAACACCTACCTTCTTCCAAGACTCTCTACCATTTTAGCCAGTCAAGTTCGTCAACGTTAGTGGACAACCGGTTACGGTAGATTGTGATGACTAGAGCTAATCCTACCGCTACCTCTGCCGCCGCCACGACGATGACAAAGATTGCTGATACTTGACCGGATAAGAGGTAATGTTTTATGCCATTAAAATCCATCTGTTGGTTAAACAGGAAGCGGTTAAATGCAACTAAATTCACATTTACCGCATTAAGCATTAGTTCCAAGGACATTAACACTGCGATTGCGTTTCGTTTGGAAAACATCCCATACAATCCAAAACAAAACAGCATTGCGCCAACCAGAAGGTAGTGGGGCAAGCCAACTGTCAAACTCATTTGCTATCATCAGCTCCCTTCGCCAGGATGATTGCTCCTACCATGGCCACAAGAAGCAGAATAGCAGCAACCTCAAACGGGATGACATACTTGGAAAGCAACAGCCAGGAAATCTCGCTCACCGAATTGGCCGGGACGGAAGAATCCCCGGTTATGCGCCAACCCTCATTGGTAAAAATAACGAGAGCCATCACGATGAAAGTAACCAAGGCCATGATCGCGCCCAGAATGCCGGCCCGCGTATTCTCATTGCTGCGTTCAACATCTCGGCTAGGTCCACTCCGCAGTGTCAGCATAATGCCGAAAACGATTAAAATTGAAACCGCACCACCATAGACTAAAACCTGGACGGCTGCCAAGAAATCGGCATTCAGCATGAGATAAAGCACCGCAACGCCGACAAAAGTTAGGGCCAAGAATATTGCGCTGTGAACGATGTGTTTGGAACTTACGACCATGTACGCGCAAAACACGGTAAACAGGGCAAAGACCAAGAACAACAGACCACTTCCGAAATCACCCATTGTCTTTCCCCTCCTCCTGTTTTGGCTCTACCTTAATCTCTCCCCGTTCCACCTTGTCCTGATATTTTTTTATCATATCCCAAATCAG
>DATAMA010000122.1:0-8289 GCA_036260765.1 Desulfobacteria bacterium
CCTGGAGTTTTTGGTTAAGGGTTCAAAAAACAGCTTTGTCGGTTCTCAGTTTATTAAACCGCTCGAGGACATTACCGCTAATTTGCAGTTAACGCGGGAACAGGATCAGCTTAAACAAATGCACCCGGTGGATATTGCCGATATCATTGAAGATCTTGACACAGCGGAACGGGCTGATTTCCTGCATAACCTGGATAATCTGACCGCGGCAGAGGCCTTGGCCGAAGTCGATTTGGATACACAAGTTGAGATCATTGAGCAGATGGACAGCTTCCGTGCTTCCGATATTCTGGAAGAGATGGCCCCGGATGAGGCGGCTGACATCCTCGGTGAATTATCGAGTGACAAATCGAATGAACTGCTTGGTCTGATGCAGCCGGAAGAAGCAGAGGACGTTCGGGAACTAATGAAATACCCGGAAGATGAAGCCGGTTCTTTGATGACTACGGAGTATATTTCCTTTAATTCAGGCATGACCGCAGGGGAGACGATTGATCGCCTGCGGGAACTGGCGCCGAGCGCGGAAACAATTTACTATCTCTACGTGATCGATGAGCAAGAGATACTGCAAGGGGTACTGTCGCTGCGCGACCTGATCATCGCTAAACCGGATTTGGTCTTGGCCGATCTTATGTCTAAACGGGTTGTCAGCGTAAATCACCATGCTGATCGACAAAAAGTGTTGGATGTAGTCAGTAAATATAATCTTTTGGCTGTGCCGGTTGTCGATGAACAGTGTATTATGCTGGGAATTATCACGATTGACGATGTAATAGAGGAAATGTTGCCGGACCGCAGCGGCCTGGAAACGTTCTCTCACTTTATGTTACCGCACAAGCCGTTCCGGAGGTGAGCAGATGGACGCAATTAGAAATAGCAGCTTGCTGCGTAAATTGTTCCTGTTTTTGGCCGTAGTCGGTCCTGGTATCGTCACGGCCAATGTTGATAATGATGCCGGGGGCATTACTACTTATGCGGTAACGGGTGCTTCTTTTGGTTATAAGTTATTATGGATTTTTATTCCGATGACCCTGGCCTTGATCGTGGTCCAGGAAATGAGCGCCAGGATGGGCGCAGTCACCGGAAAGGGTTTGGCGGACCTGATCCGGGAGAGCTACGGCGTACGCATTACCCTGTTCGTAATGTTAGGGCTTTTACTGGCTGACCTCGGGAACACAGTTTCCGAGTTTGCCGGCGTGGCAGCCAGTACGGAGATTTTCGGCATCAGTAAATATATTTCTGTCCCAATTGGAGCGCTACTGGTCTGGTGGGTCGTGGTCCGGGGGTCGTATAAACAGGTTGAACGCGTATTTCTCATCGCTTCAGCGTTATATCTGTGTTACGTATTGTCAGGGGCAATGGCTAAACCGCCGTGGGGATATGTGGCGCAACAGATGGTTACCCCGAGTTTCAGCTTTAAGAGCGACTATTTAAGTATGGTGATCGGCCTAATCGGAACAACGATCGCGCCGTGGATGCAGTTCTATATTCAGTCGGCAGTGGTGGAAAAGGGTGTCGGTGTTAAGGAGTATAAATATTCCCGTCTGGATGTCATCGTCGGTTGCTTTATGACCGACTTTGTGGCCTTGTTTATTGTCTTGGCAACCGCCGCCACCTTGTATGCCCAGGGTATTCACATCGAAACAGCCAAGGATGCCGCTGTTTCCCTGGCACCGCTTGCCGGCCGCTGGGCTTCAGCCCTGTTTGCCTTTGGCTTGCTTAACGCTTCATTATTCTCAGCATCAATTCTGCCTCTGGCCACGGCCTACTATATTTGTGAAGCGTTTGGCTTTGAGGCCGGCGTGGATAAAGCCTGGCGGGAAGCGCCGGTTTTTTACTGGCTGTATACTTTTTTGGTTGTCGTCGGCGCCGGGGTAATTCTCCTTCCCGGACTGCCGTTGATCGCCGTGATGCTCTGGTCACAGGTCGTAAACGGGATCTTGTTGCCTTTTGTCCTCGTCTTTATGCTGAAACTCATTAATAATCGGGTATTGATGGGGGAACACGTTAATTCCCGCGCCTTTAATTTTGTGGCCTGGTTGACGACCGTGATCATGATCGCCCTGACCTCGCTTCTGGTGATTAACTCTTTTCCTAAAATACTTGGCTAGTGCATGATTGCGACAGAAGAGCTGTAAGACTAATGAAAATATTCAAACAATTTGCAGGACTTTTGGTTACGTGTGTCGAAAACTCAAATGACAATTGAAGATAGAACCGGAAAGGTATCCTGGCTTCGAGGAGCCAGGTTTAAAAGGATTCTCATGAGATCCGGGCGCGAGTTGTGGAGGGGAGCAGTCGGTTGGAACACTTGATCTGTGATGACCTGCAAACAGCTGAACTGCCTTCCATCGTTCGTAAAACAACACCCGGCTTGGGAGGTGGATGGCGCGTCGCGCAAGGTTAAAATCTTTTCGTAATTTCATCCCCGGTTAGGCGCCGGGGATTTTTGTTTTACCGCGGAAAGAGAAGAGATAGAGAAGATTGAAGAGGGGTTTGGATGATGAAAGTCAGTCTTATGGCGCTGATTGGTTTGGGCTTTGTATTAGGGGCCAGGCATTCCATTGACTGGGATCATATCGCTGCCATCAGCGATTTTATTGGCGTAGAGGAGGATAAACGCAAGGGTTTTAAGCTTTCGCTGAGTTACGTCCTGGGGCATGAAACGGTTAATCTGTTGCTTGGTTTGTTAGCGGTATTAATTGGGCATAATTTGCCCAACTGGATTGACGGTGTGATGGAACGCGTGGTCGGGACAACCTTGCTTGTTTTGGGTTTGTGGCTAATCATTGTCTTAGTGCAAAATCGCAAAGCGCCGGTAATGATCAGCAGGTGGAGACTGTTATTCATCGCGATCAAACGGTTGGGGCATTATCTTGGGGATAAAGCAACAGGCAAACCGCATTCGCACAGGTACGACGGTGCCGGGGATATTGGGGTTAGAGGTGCTTACGGAATCGGTTTCTTGCACGGAATTGGCGGGGAGACAGCAACACAAATCCTGTTGTTTATGACAGCAGCGGGAGCAGGTACTCTGGCGATTGGCATATCTGCCGTATTTTCGTTCATTATCGGCCTTTTCCTGGCCCAGTTACTGATGATTATCATACTTATATTGGGCTACGCTAAAATTGCTAAAAGCCCAAAAATCTATAACGGGATTGCCTTGCTGACTGCGGCGTACAGTTTGGTTATCGGCATCTATTTTATCACCGGCAGGAGCAATTCCCTGCCGTCGTTAACCGCTTTTCTGGGACATATCTAGCGTCTTTGCGTGCGGCGCTCAATGACTAAGGCATATTTAAGCTTAGCCTCTTCGAGCTCTTTATTAATCGCCTGTTTTGTTTTGTCTGAATCACACTGCGCCAGCTTTTCGCGTAATCTGTCAATTTCTTTGAGCAATTGAACCTCTTCCGGTACGCAGCCGGCATTTTGCAACAGCATATAGGTTGCGCGCATTTCCGGGGGCAGACTCGCCCAGTAAGTGAGATCGACCGGTTTGCCCCGCCCGGAAAGATTAGCCAGTTCGCCGTTCGTGATCGCTTCTAGGATCCTATCCTCGGCAATCTTAGCGAAGATATCGACCATGTGCATCAACTTCCTTATAATCTAGTCAGTCACTTCTAGTTTAGAGTACCCGGACTGAACTGACAACCGGCAAGCTAACCAACACTAACAATAACGAAACAGAGCCACCGATTTAGGCGGCTCTGCTTGTTGTTTAACTTTGCAGCAGCTTATTTGATAATGGTCAATAGAACTGTTGCCAAGGCTGACACTAACAGAAAGAAAAAATACACCGCTGTTTCAAACCCGTTTGGCTTTTCAAACATTGGCAACAACTCCTCTACATAAACAGCGTTTTTACGCTCCAAATGATCAGGAGCCATAAGACAGCAGAAATTAATGTACCCCAGAACATCCCTGTGACAATGTTACCCTCTCTCTGCATGAGTGGTACCTCCGTAAATCGTTTCACGGGGAGTAGTATTGGCGTGACATCGCTGCAATATGTATGAGGGGTTACCCCTTTATTAATAGTTACTCTGTTGTCAGCACAAATATTATTCTTTTATAAGGTGCCCGTAGTGGTTTTTGGTTTGGGAAGACTAATTGTAAACGTCGCGCCTGTCCCGGGAGTACTCGCCACTTTAATGTTGCCGTTATGGCTGCTGACAATCCATTGCGCAATTGACAGTCCCAGACCGGTACCGCCTTCATCGCGGGAACGCGCCTTGTCGATACGGTAGAACCGTTCAAAGATTTTGTCCAGATGTTCCTGGGGGATGCCTTCCCCGGTATCCCAGACAGTTAAGAGCAGTTCGTTGCCGGTTTCTCGCAGTTTGATACCGACTTTGCCGCCACCTGGGGTGTGTTTCAGGGCATTGTCGACCAGGATGATCAATAATTGTTTGATTCTGTTCTCATCTCCGCAAAAGACGACATCTTCAGTCAAATCGATATCGAAATGAACACCCTGGGAGTACGCCAATGCTTTAAACGGGTTCAGTGCTTCCCGGAGGGCCTGATCAAGCACAAAGTTACCCATTGTCAATGGTTGCTGGTCTGAATCCGCTCGTGCGAGAAATAACAGGTCATCAACTAATTTGGCCATGCGCGAGGTTTCTGCTTGAATATTTTTTAGCCAATTTATTTGACTGGCGACACTCTGACTTGGATTATCTAAAACAACATCCAAATTAGTCTGAACGACGGCCAAGGGGGTTCGTAACTCATGGGAAGCGTCCGCGACAAAGTTTCGTTGCCTTTGCCAGGATTTTTTAATCGGGACAAGCGCTTTGTCGGCCAGAAACAAACTGCCGTAAAAGGCGAGCGCTAAGCTAATCACACCCGCAATTCCCATGGCGATCAGCAAAAACCGTAGCACATCCCATTCGCGTTCAACGCTGACCAAAACCAGGACAAAGCCGTCGCCGTCAGGCAGCGGAACCCGGAGATAGGCATAAGGGTCATCCTGCCATTTAACTTCACCCTTTGCCTGCTGCCGCTGCAGCGTAGTCTGCACCAGCGGCAGCACCTGGCTGCGATTTAAGGGAATATCCGAAGAAAAATCAGTGATCTTACCGGCTTTATCGGTCTCGACAAAGAAATACCTGGCCAGGTGCGGCGCATGTTCATCCGGCCGGCCGAGATGACCGGAACCGGTGTCTTCAGCAATCATCCGCATTAATTGCTCAGATTGATTGAATATTTCTGCTTGCATTACAAAATAAGTTCCGGTAATCAAGAGTACAAATAAAACACCCATGACGGCAACGTTGATTAAGGTTAGCCTGAGCCTTATTTTGCGGAACATCCTAAATCTCCTTTAAACAATAGCCCACCCCGCGGACAGTTTCGATCTGCAATCCGTGCAGTGGTAGTTTTTTACGCAGGTAGTAAATATAAATTTCTACATTATTTGCCTCTACTTCCGAATCAAGCCCCCAGACCCGATCCAAAATCTGCTCTTTGGTAATAACTTGGCCGGGATTGCGCAGCAACAGGTCAAGCAGCAGGGATTCCTTCAAGGTGAGTTTTATCGTATCACCATCGATGGACACTTCGCAGCGCAAGGGGTCAAAGGTCAGGCCGGCATATTCAATTGTTTGCCCCTGTAACCGGGTATGCTGGCGCCTGCTTAAGGCCCGGACTCTGGCCAAGAGTTCCTCGGTGGCAAACGGTTTAACCAGGTAATCGTCCGCGCCGGCGTCCAGTCCGGCAACGCGATCCTCAATCGAATCTTTCGCCGTGAGAAACAACACTGGCGTCTCCAGTCCTTGCGTGCGTAAGTCCTTAAGAATAGAAATACCGTCTTTATGCGGCAGCATTCGGTCTAAAATAATTAAATCATAGATGCCTGACGCCGCTAATTCCAGGCCTTCATCACCGTCGAACGCAGTATCTACGGCATAGTTGTGCTTTTTTAAAATGTATGCCAATGCCTCTGCCAAACGTTTCTCATCTTCAACCAATAGTAATCGCACTAATTACCACCTCATGTTAATCTTAGAGTACTCACCTTTAAAATGCATTAATTTACTTCAGTCTTTGCAAATTCTTCACATCTTGGTCACAGCTTGGTTAAAAGTAAGGTGTAATCTATAGATGTAATAATAAGTTTCAAAAATAAACCGTGTAGAAAGAGAGGCAGGTACAATGGGCTTTACTTATCAGCCAGAACCGAAAAAACCGGGATTCTTACCGTATGTAGCTGTTGGATTGATTAGCGCCGTAATTGGCAGCACTTTGTCCTTGGCGGTAGCTCCGAAAATTTTAAATACCAGCGCCAACTCCGCTGTAATTAATACCCCTGCAGTCGACAATTCGCTGACAAAAAACCGCTACCCAACAAGTTTCAACCCAGGGGCAAGACAAGAATAACTATCAGGTCGTTAATATTGCCAAGGCAGTGGGGCCGGCCATTGTCGGTATCGACAACTTTCAGTCCGGTGGCAGCTCGTACTTCGGGGGCAATAGCTTTCAAAACGGGGGCAATGGTCTTCAGGAAGTAGGCAGTGGATCGGGCATTGTCGTCGATGCTGCCAAGGGCTACATCGTCACGAATAACCATGTGATTAGCGGCGCGACGAAAATAGTTGTTTCGCTGGCAGATGGGCGCACAGAGGATGCCAAGTTGATCGGAGCGGATAGCAAAACAGACTTGGCCGTTATCCAAATTAGCAATACCAAAGGGCTTGTTGCAGCGCCGATCGGGGATTCGACTGCGCTTCAGGTTGGACAGCCGGTTGTGGCAATCGGTAATCCGGGTGGAGAGCAGTTTGCCAGGTCAGTGACAGAAGGGGTGATTAGTGCACTTAACCGTAGGCTTGATATTAGCGGGGAATCAAGTTTTAACCTAATCCAGACCGATGCGGCGATTAACCCCGGCAACAGCGGTGGAGCATTAGTCGACTGGAGTGGCAAGGTTATCGGCATTAATTCGGCGAAGAACCAGCAAAGCGGGTTTGAAGGTATGGGATTTGCCATTCCGATCTCCGATGCTTGGCCGGTTATCACCCAGCTAATTGCGAACGGCCACGCCAGCCACGCCGGGATGTTTGTAAGTATTGACAATCGTTATAGCCAGCAATACGCTGAGGCCCAAGGGTTACCGGCCGGAGCTTTGGTAAGCGACGTATCTGCCGGCGGCCCGGCAGCGAAAGCGGGAATTCAGCCGCAGGATGTGGTTACCGCTGTTAACGGTAAAACAGTGAGTGACTATTACACCTTGACTCATGAATTGTTCAAGTTCAAAGCAGGGGATACGGTAAAACTGAATATAACGCGGAATAACAAGAAATTAACTGTGAGCGTTAAACTGGCCAATCTGCCGACAGAACAGTAAGCTTTAGTGTTAATCCCAGCGCCGATTAGGTGCTGGGATTAATTTTGTGCGCGTATAAGGGAATGTATCCGGAGTTCTGTATAGCGTAATGTCTGGGTAGATTATATTGGGTAGATTAAAATTGGGAGATTGACAGCGATGCTTTTTGGTTATACTACTAAATATTTACATCTGGGTTAAGATGGAATATAGTGGAAACAAGGGCGCGTTTGCCCATTAAGTGAGGCGAAGTAAACCGATGAACTGTAAATGTTGCCAAGGTACAATTCAACCCGGCTTCAAGTTTTGCCCGCATTGCGGTAGCCCGGTTGATCAAAGGTCACAATGTCCGTCCTGCGGGCACGAAACTGAACCATCCTGGATATCGTGCCCGCACTGCGGAGCCAGCCTCAAGGGGGCGGCCCCCCCGCAGCAGCGTTACCCCAGTCATGATCAAATGCATAACCAACACTTTCCCGAACCCGTTCACGGTCATTATCAGGGCAGCAGTTCTGACCGGCATCACCGCCGGCGAGGCCTGTTGGGAAGTTTATTTTCCTCTTGAAGGGAAAATCCCGGAGTCCACGGTTATCAGATCAGAGAGTATTTAGGTTACGGCAGTTTTTCTGCGGTGGTCAAAGCGCACAAAGACAACGCCGATTATGCTGTTAAGGTATTAGTTAGCCCCGCCGCCGATTCGCTTGCGCAAAACTGTCAATTTAACCTGGAACAGAATATTTTGCGAGAGTTAAACCATGCGCAGATTCCCAAATTACATGAAGCATTCGCCCATGACGGCACTTACTACTTAGTGCTGGATTATATTGACGGGTACCCACTTAGTTACTATCTTAATCAAGGCCGGAAGTTTAGCCCTGCGGAAGTGATTAAGATAGTAACTAAGGGGGTACCCGTCAATATAATCCAGCACTAAGTAGTAAGTGCCGTCATGGGCGAATGCT
>DATAMA010000152.1:0-2660 GCA_036260765.1 Desulfobacteria bacterium
TCCATCACCTGTTTAACCTCAGGTGCCAACGAGCGTCTGCACTGTTTCGCCGCTTCCACCGCAATTTTCTGCCACCGTTCAACTTTTGCGCCGGCTTTGGTGCCTTCCAGTCGAACTACTGCCCGGGTTGTCCGTACGGGATAGATAGCTTTAATTCCTAACTCTGTCGTCTTTTGAATAATTAATTCCATTTTATCGCTTTTCGGCAACCCCTGTATCAGAAAAACGTCCAGAGGCGGCTCAGATTTGCTCTCGACCCGCGTTACTATCTCACAGAGAACTTCGTCGCCCCGTAATTCACTAACCCGTACCCGGTACTCAAATCCGCTGTTATCAAAAGCAAATAACTCCGCACCGATTCCCAGCCGTAAGACCCGGGTCAAATGAATTGCCTGCTGTCCCTTTACCAGTAAAGATTTTTCGCCGACGTCCTCCCGGGCCACCTGAAACCTGTGCACTAAGCCAACCTCCTGGCGCGCAGCAATACCCAACCATTTTCTTCATCAATCTGCTCAATCTGTAGTCCCTTTGCCGTAAGCGCCTCAGCTACTTCTTTACTGCGTTCGGAAATAATCCCGGAGGCCAGACAAACCCCGCCCGGCCGTAAGATCCGTCCAAGGTGATCGGCCAACTGGATAATCACATCAGCGATAATATTGGCAATAACCAAATCCGCCGGTTCCGTCAACAAATCGGCAAGATTGCCATGCTGTACCTCAACTTTGTCGGTCAAGCCATTGAGGGCGACGTTTTCCCGGGCTACCCGAACCGCGACAGGATCCAGGTCAACCGCCTTCACCTGACCGCCAAACAGCGCCGCTGCAATCGCCAGGATCCCGGAACCTGTCCCAATGTCATAGACCAGGTCCCCTGGCTTTACGTTCTCTTCAACTGCCCGTAAACACAGCGTTGTGGTCGCATGTGTCCCGGTGCCAAAAGCCATTCCGGGGTCAATCTCAATCACGGTTTCATCGGGACCACCGCTATATTCTTCCCAAGTCGGTTTGACCACTATTCCCCGGCCTACTTTGAGCGGCTTAAAGTATACCTTCCAGGCGTTTGCCCAATCTTCTTCCCGTACATCGTGCAGCCCAAGCCGGAACGACGCCCCCGGAAAAATATCCAACAGTTGGCGCAGCCCGTTCTTTAACTGGGCCAAACGCCCGGTGAGAAATTCATTATCTGCAAAATAGCCTTTAACGCTAGCAAATTCGAAATTCTTCGGTGTCGTTAGATCATGATAATCCCAGCGTGCGCTTTCAATATACTCCTTTAAGACGTTGGGATCTTCAATCATCACACCGGTGCAGCCAGCTGAATAAAAAAGTTCGGCGACAGCTTCCACCGCTTGGATTGAAACCGTCACCGTAATTTCTTTGTAATCCACTGCTTATACCCCTTTTGAAGCTTCGCTTACCCCATTGCATCGCGGATTTTATCAAATAATGATTTTTTACCCATTTGCTGTTCATGACTAGCCGTATGACCAAATTCACTCAGCAATTCTTTTTGCTTTTCCGTAAGTTTGGTCGGAGTTGCCACAACTACCCTAACGCGTTGATCGCCACGGCCGCTGCCGCGCCTAAATGGAATGCCATGGCCCCGCAAGCGGAACATCGTCCCCGTCTGCGTTCCCTCCGGCACTTTCATCTTAACCGGGCCATCAAGGGTAGGCACTTCTACTTCCCCGCCTAAAGCAGCCTGCACAAAGGTAATCGGGATTTCACAATAGACGTCGTTCCCGTCCCGCTCAAAAAAGCGGTGGGCCTTAACGTGAATCACAATATATAAATCCCCGGGCGGTGCGCCTTTTTCCCCAGCTTCGCCGTCTCCGGTAAGTCTCAACCGTAGGCCTTCCTCGACACCAGGCGGCACCTTGACCTTCAAATTGCGCACATGGCGTACCGATCCCTGACCACCGCACTTCCGGCAAGGTGTATTAATTACCTGCCCCGTGCCATGGCAGACATGACAGGGACGGGCCGTTTGAATCCGGCCAAATGGCGTAGCCTGAGTAACTGTAATTTGTCCCGTACCATTACACTGGGTACATCGGGCAGGCTGAGTGCCGGGAGCTGCACCCGAGCCGTGACACTCCTCACAGGTTTCCTGCCGGGGAACCTGGATTTCCTTCTCTACTCCAAAAGCAGCCTCTTCAAAGGAGATCTCTAGATCATAGCGCAGATCAGCCCCGCGTTGCGGTCCCCGGCGCGACGTCCCGCCGCCGAAGAACATATCAAAAATGTCGCCGAAGCCGCCAAAGTCACCGCCAAACCCACCGAAGCCGCCCTGTTGGTTAGGATCCATTCCGGCGTGCCCGAACTGGTCGTAACGTTGACGTTTTTCATCGTCGCTGAGCGCCTCGTATGCTTCGTTTATTTCCTTAAACTTAGCCTCAGCTTCCTTGTCACCCGGTCTAACGTCAGGGTGATATTGGCGGGCCAGTTTCCGGTAAGCCTTCTTAATTTCTTCTGCCGTAGCTGTCTTTGGTACGCCCAGCACTTCGTAGTAATCTCTTTTCATCGCTCAGTCCTCCAGCGAGGTTATCCGGTCTCTCCTATACTAACAACCATAACTCGACGTACGCAACTCCGGCATGCCGAGCAGGTACATGCCGGTTCGGCCGTGCTAGCCATTCCCGGCTTTGCACGGCCTCCCTT
>DATAMA010000153.1:0-2203 GCA_036260765.1 Desulfobacteria bacterium
CGTAAGGATATTAGCGGCAAAGTTTACTGCCCCATACCCCAATACCATCCGCAGCGTCTCCACGTCTGCGGTCAGACGCGACATCAGCTCTCCTGTTTGAATCTGGTCATAGTAAGCGAAGGATACTTTTTTGTTTTCGAGCTCGATTGCTGAGAACATTGCTTATGGCCATCCGAATATCAGCCTGGATAGGATTAAGGCGGCAGCTAAAGCGGCGGCAATCGCAGAGTTCATTGAGAGCTTGCCGGATGGCTATCAAACGGTGATTGGGGAAAGGGGCATTGGCCTCTCAGGCGGACAAAAACAACGCCTGGCCTTGGCCAGAGCACTGGTGCTTGAACCGGAAATCTTGATTCTTGATGATGCAACCTCGAGCGTTGATGCCGAAACGGAACAGCTAATTCAAACAGCGCTCACCAATTTAATAGGCAAGACGACTGTATTTGTGGTTGCACAACGGTTTTCTCTGGTTAGGCAAGCAGACATAATTTTGGTGCTTAAGGATGGGAAGGTTGTCGAGCGGGGACAACACCGGGAATTATTGGCCGTGGACGGGCTGTATGCCCAGATGTATAGGCAGCAAATAGAGCAGGGGGTGAACGGCGATGCGGGGTAATTTCGGTGATCCTGACGAGATTCCGGCCAAGCCCTTTGACCGCCGCCTGTTTCTCCGGTTGATCGGTTATCTTAAACCGTTTCGCAAACCCTTAATGATAGCGGGTATCTTCATGCTCATCGCTTCCTTGAGCGAATTAGCCGGGCCGTTAATCTTACGCATCGCCATCGATCGCTATATAGTACCGAAAAACATTTTTGGCCTGTGGCTGATGATCTTGGTTTATGCTGCGGTGCTGGTTGTGGACTGGGTCGCAACCTATTTTAATACTTACCTGGCTGCGCTCAACGGGCAGAAAGTAATTTCAAACCTGAGAAAGGAATTGTTTGAACATATTCAGACGCTCTCGTTTAGTTTTTTTGACCGGCGTAAGGCGGGAAAAATTATGTCACGCCTGACGAACGATGTTAATGCTTTAAACCAGTTCCTTACTTCCGGGGTACTGAATGTAACCAGCGATCTCATCGTTCTGACCGGTATCATCAGCTCAATGTTGGCAATGAGTTGGAAACTGGCGATCGTAACCTTTCTCAGTCTGCCATTTATCGTGATTGCCGCTGTCGGCCTGCGTGTCAAGGTGAGAAATGCGTTTCGGGATACCCGCACTAAAATTGCCGAAGTCAACTCAGCTTTGCAGGAGAATATTTCCGGCGTCAGGGTAGTGCAGGCGTTTAACAGGCAAAACCTGAACCTGGAAACGTTTAAGCATATTAATAAGGAAAACTACCAGGCAAATTTACGGGCCGTAACCTTGTTGGCGATATTTCTGCCGATGGTGGAAATATCGGCAGCAATTGGCAGTATTCTGGTTATTTGGTACGGGGCCAAGCTGATTGTCAGCGGGGAGATTACGATCGGGGTACTAGCGGCGTTTTTAGGGTTTGTACCACGTTTTTTCAGTCCGATCAGAGATCTAAGCACCGTCTGGAATTCCTTGCAGTCGGCAATGGCTTCTGCGGAGAGGATATTTGAAATATTGGATACGGAGCCGGATATTAAGGAATGCGCTGAAGCTGTGGAATTAACTGAACCGCGGGGCGAGGTTCAGTTCAGGCAGGTAACATTTAGCTATGACGGGGAGAACCCAGTTTTGGATAAGGTGAACCTGATTGCCAGGCCTGGTGAAAAGATTGCCCTAGTTGGGCCTACCGGTGCTGGCAAGACCTCGATTGTTAATCTTATTGCCCGTTTCTACGAACCGGACGCAGGCACCGTTTTATTGGACGGATTTGACCTAAAAAGGATATCCTTTTGCTCATTGCGGGCCACTGTTGGCGTGGTTTTGCAGGATACCTTCATTTTTGCCGGTACGGTAAGGGAAAACCTCTTATTTGGCCGGCCGCAGGCGTCAGAGGAAGAAGTGGAAAAAGTGGCCCGCCTCACCGGCGCAGTTGCTTCATCCAGAACCAAAATCCGGGGGTCAGCCAGTAATGCCCGCGTAATTGTCAGCAGTTGCCGCTGTCCCGTTGAAAGCTTGATTCCCCGTTCCTGGACTTGAGTTTCATAGCCCTGCGGCAGTTTGCTAATAAATTTATCTGCGCCGGTGAGGCGGGCCACTTTTTCCACTTCTTCCTCTGACGCCTGCGG
>DATAMA010000166.1:0-2950 GCA_036260765.1 Desulfobacteria bacterium
ACAGAGTTGATGGCCGGTTTAACCACGTTTATGACCATGGCCTATATCCTGTTCGTCAACCCAAGCATTCTAAAGGACGCGGGCATGCCCGTATCGGCTACGTTTGCGGCAACGGCACTGAGTGCCTGCATTGCCAGCATCATCATGGGGGTCGTGGCGAATTTTCCAATTGCCCTAGCGCCAGGGATGGGTTTGAATGCTTTCTTTACGTATGCGGTCGTGATCGGCATGAAGCTGCCGTGGACTACTGCGCTTGGAGCAGTATTAGTTTAAAACAGTTATTATCAACTTGTTATTACAACCATGTTTTTACCAGACTGCCTAATTTAGCGAGGGTTTGATAAACTTTTTCTGCACTCTCGCTATTCAACGTCCCAGTACCGCAGCTAGGTGTAAACATGCTTTGCGTCGCCAACAGAGCGTGAGGGATTCCCCTGGTTTCCAGGTCCGCAAAGTCTTTTTTAAGCACCTCTGAGAGGTTTTCCGCCGATTCCTCTAATATCTTGGCCGAAGTCGGTACAATCCCCCAGGAAATAACGCCTCCCCGCTGCAAATAGGCCTTAAGCTCAGATGCATAAACTTTCATGCTGTCAAAATAGTCATAAGCATCAAAGTTGATAATCTGCACTTCAGTGTCAAACAGCAGGGTCCAATCCATGCCTGCACAGACGTGCACCCCTGCGCACACGCCTTCCCCCTGGATAGCAGTAAGAATTTCATTTAGATTATTGATCAGTTCCTCACGTTGGAGGGTAACATGCGTAGACATCCCAAAGGCATACAGCCCCGGTTCATCAACGATGAGAATAACCGGCAAACCAAAGCGCCGCAGAGTACGTGCCTGCCAGATCGCATGCATCGTTAGATTCTTGATCAGGATATCGCGCAATTGAGGATTGTAATAAGCTGCCCGCTTATTCAGGTCTTTTACTTCAAACCCGACTGTTAGCGGCCCGCTAAGCTGGCCTTTAAGATAGGCTGCCTGCCGAGTACCATTCTCCTGTAAATCTTTCAGGAAAGCATAAAATCCGCGTGCAGCATCTTCCGGGAATGCAAATTGGGCAAGCGCAGCAGCATCACCATCCTGTGCGGCGAGAAACAGTTCATAGAATTCAGTAATTTTCGTGACCCAATCAGGGTCATTTTCATCAAAATAAAGGCCGTGGTCCGTTTTAAGCAAACCAATTTTGACCAATGCCTGTAGATACTGGACAGAGAAGCCTTCATTTTCCCCGGCTAAAGGTAATTGTGGCCAGTGTGGAGCCGCGGGAACGTTTTCCTGAATTAGTTTTATCGCGCTGGCTGCATCTTTGTACGGTAGACTGCCAACACCGGAAACCAAGCCTTTTACTGCTAGCTGCATCTTATTTTCGTGCCTCCCCGTTACTTACCAAATGCTGTTTGGGCCTGATTTGTCAAATTATCTTCCAACCTGAGCACGCTTACTTCCGTGATGCCGGGAACCGCCCGTAACTTTTGGGCAATATCGCCGATCACCTTTTCTGTAGTTTCCCTAATAAGATAGATAATCGTCCCGCCTTTTCCGGGTTGAAGCTTTTTCGCGGCAACACTGCACTCAACCTGCGCCATCATGTTGTTAATTGGCAGGGCCGCATCCACGCGTTGTAAGCTAACCCGCAGGTAATAAGCCGAGCAAAACTCTGCCGGTGGTAAGACCGGTTTTGTCCGGTAGCAGGTACAAACTGCCCTGTCGCCATAGCCGTTTAAGATACTTTTGGCAGAGTCAATAATGTCAGCTACCACGGCGCTTCCTGTCGGTAAATCACCTGCACCCTTGCCTGTGAATAACAGTTGTCCTACCAAGTTACCTTTCACCAGAATTCCGTTATACACATCATTCACGGCAGCCAGTGGATGGTCAAGCGGTAACAAGCAGGGCCCAACCCTCAACTCCAGGCCTTTTTCCCGCTCTTTTGCGGCCGCCAGCAGTTTAACAGTATACCCTAATTGTTGTGCCCAATGCACATCTTCGCGTGAAATGCCCCGAATTCCTGCAAATTGAATATCGGCAAAACTCACCGGTACCCCAAAAGCCAGCGACGCCAGAATCGCCAGTTTATAAGCGGAATCATAACCGTCTACATCATTAGTAGGGTCTGGCTCCGCATAGCCATGCTCCTGGGCCTCAGCCAAGATTGCGTCGAACTCTTTGCCCTCTACCGCCATTTTGCTGAGGATAAAGTTGGTCGTACCGTTAATTATCCCCATCAGTTCATCAATTTCATTGGCGGCAAGGCACTGTTTTAACGGACGAATAATCGGGATGCCGCCGCCAACACTGGCTTCAAAGAAAAAGCCGACACCTTTGGCCTCCGCAGCGCTAATTATTTCTTGGCCATATTTTGCGACGATTTCCTTATTGGCGGTAATCACGTGTTTGCCCTGTCGAATTGCCTCCAAGATATAACTTTTTGCCGGCTCTATCCCGCCCATCACTTCAACCACAATCGCAACCGTCGGGTCGGTTAAAATCCGGTTAACGTCAGTAGTCAACAATTCTGTGACTTGTACCGGTCTCTGTTTTTCCAGGTTACGAACCAAAATATGTTTGAGCTCAAGTTTGGCCCTTAACTTGGCTTCAATGCTGGCCCGGTTCGCCATGAGCGCTTTGACCACACCTGAACCGACGGTACCAAGCCCCAGTAAGCCGATGCCTAAAGTCTTCATTCAGCTTCCCCACCTCTAAATAAATAAGAAAAACGCGCATCGGTTCCCTCTTCGCGCGTTTTTCCTCGTACTATCTTCTGCTGTCCTCGCCTAGATGGCGAGGCTATACTTTCGGATAGTACAACAAAAAGCCTCTTCTGAGAAGAAGAGGCGTACGTGCGTAAATATCAAGCCTCTCATCTCTCAAACCTCCCGGTTTGCAGGAATTGGCACCACTGCAGGTTAACCTGCCGGTTGCCGGGCTTCATTGGGCCAGTCCCTC
>DATAMA010000174.1:0-20864 GCA_036260765.1 Desulfobacteria bacterium
AGCATCTTCTCGATCAATATGGCGTAGGGGTAATTGCCCTGGGAGAAAGCGACCTGCGTGTTGCCTTTTCCTGTGTAGAAGAGCGCGAAATTGAAACATTATTTGACCTGATTTATCAAGGGGTTCAGGATCTGACCACCGGCGCTTCCGCCTTTTAAGCTTGAGGATTAACTATTTGTGATTGGAGTTGAAACATATGGCATTGGTTAACGAGAACTACCTGAAACTGCCCGGGAGTTACCTTTTTTCCGAAATAGCCAGAAGGGTTAGCCGGTTCAAGGCAGAAAATCCACCAGCAGATATTATCCGGCTGGGAATTGGGGACGTTACCCGACCGCTCCCCCCCGCCGTTATTACGGCAATGAAACAAGCAGTCGAAGAAATGGGCCATGAGGATACCTTTCGGGGCTATGGGCCGGAACAGGGCTATACCTTTCTAATTGAGAAGATAATCGAAAACGATTTTCGTCCGCGGGGCGTTGAACTTGCTGTTGATGAGGTTTATATCAGCGACGGCGCCAAAACCGATACAGCCAACTTTCAGGAACTTTTCGGCATCAACAATGTTCTCGCCGTGACTGATCCGGTTTATCCGGTATACGTTGATAGCAACGTCATGGCCGGGCGCACCGGTTCGGTCAATGCGCAAGGGCAATTTGGCAAGATAGTCTACCTACCCTGCACTGAGGAAAACGGCATTAAACCGGCTTTACCGCAGACCAAAGTAGACATGATCTACCTCTGTTTCCCGAACAACCCTACCGGGATGACTCTTTCTAAAGCTGAACTGAAGCAATGGGTCGATTATGCTCGTGAAAACAGGGCAATTATCCTGTTCGATGCTGCTTATGAGGCGTTCATCCGGGAGGATCGAGTTCCCCACAGTATCTATGAGGTTGAGGGTGCTCGGGAGGTAGCGGTCGAGTTCCGCAGTTTTTCTAAGACGGCCGGCTTTACCGGAACACGCTGTGCCTATACCATGGTCCCCAAGGAAGTTAAGGTTTATGATTCCAAAGGTGAAGCCCACAGCCTGAATCAACTTTGGCTAAGACGGCAAACCACCAAGTTCAATGGGGTTTCTTATCCTGTACAAGTTGGCGCTGCGGCTATCTACTCTGAAGCCGGTAAAAAACAAGTAAAAGAAACGATTGATTACTATATGGACAATGCCCGAATTATTCGGGAAGGCCTTGAAAAAACCGGCTATAAAGTGTTTGGCGGGGTGAACGCCCCTTACATCTGGCTCAAGACGCCTAACAATATGGGGTCGTGGGAATTTTTTGATAAACTGATGAAGAATGCTAACGTTGTCGGCACACCTGGAGCTGGTTTTGGAGCAAATGGCGAAGGCTATTTCCGCCTAACTGCTTTCGGCAGCCGCGAAAACACCACTCGAGCGGTTGAACGGATTAGAACTAGAATGTAAATCGCTGCTGTACTTACCAAGGCAGTTAAAAAGGCCGGAAACTTTAAGTTTCCGGCCTTTTTATACTATCTTCCGTTGTGATCACCGACAGGTTTCTTGTTTAGTACATTGGTTAAATACTCCGCCCCAAACCCATGCATCATTTTGAGGATTGGAATAATATTTTTACCGACCTCGGTAAGACTATATTCCACTTTCGGTGGCACAACCGGATAAACCTTGCGATAGACAAGTTTATCCTCCTCCAGGCTTCTTAATTGTTGGGTTAACATTTTCTGGGTAACATCAGTTAAGAGCTTTTTAAGATCACTAAATCGCAGGGTATTGTAACTCAGATACCACAGAATCAGTATTTTCCACTTCCCTGAAACCAACTTTTGGACCAAAACCATCGGACATATATCGTACCTTTGACAGTGTTCCTTCATGTGACATTGTTCATGGCGATCGTTTACCGCGATAGTCTCCATCTGCTAACTCCTCTCCTTGATACCTATTGCTACTATAACATAAAAAAGGGCATCCACGAAAATGCTGTGCCCAGAACAGCATACTATTGAATGCGATTGGGGATTTACTATCAATAATGTATGTATTTGAGGAGGCGTCATGGAAAACAACACTACACGGTCAACACGCGATCTAACCAGGATTCCGGAATCCTATTGGATTACCTCTACCCCCGATACTAGCTATCCTGCCTTAGACAAGGACCTTACAGCCGATGTTGCGATTGTCGGTGGCGGCCTGGTCGGTATTTCAACAGCGTTTTTGTTAAAGCAGGCGGGTGTAAAGGTTGTAATTCTTGAAGCGGACCGAATTGGCAAGGGAACTACAGGACATACCACGGCCAAGATTACTTCACAGCACAGCTTGATTTATGCACATATTGAGCAATATTTTGGTCATGAAATAGCGCAGCAATATGCCGACGCCAATCAAGCTGCAATTCAAACCGTCGCCCGCATCGTCCATGAACAAGCGATAGACTGTGACTTCAGCCATCGTCCGGCCTATGTGTATACCCAGGCGGAAGATTACATCGAAAAAATAGCTAAAGAAGCGGAAATTGCTAAGCAGCTTGGGATCAAGGCAGATTACCTGGAGGAAACGCCGCTCCCCTTTCCGATTAAAGCGGCCTTAAGGTTTGCCGAACAAGCCCAGTTCCACCCCCGCAAATACTTACTGGCATTGGCGAAGTTAATTCCCGGAAATGGCAGCGATATCTTTGAAACCACAAGATGCGTTGACATTGAAAAGGATGACAAACTCCCTAAAGTAATCACAGAGAATGGCCACAAAGTATCGGCCGAACGGATAATTATTGCGACCCATTTCCCCTTTTACGATGGATTGGGTCTATACTTTACCCGGATCTATCAGGAACGGTCACATGTGCTGGCGATCCGCATGCGTGATTCCTTCCCGGAGGGCATGTTTATCAGTGCAGAATCACCGACCCGCTCTCTCCGGTCGCAAAAGTACGACGACGGGGAATTGATCTTGGTCGGAGGTGAACACTACAAAACCGGTCAAGGGGAAAACATAATCAATCACTACAATAACTTACGTGATTTTGCCCTTACAACCTTCGATGTTGAAGATATTCTCTACCGTTGGTCGACTCAGGACTGTCAAACGGTAGACAAACTTCCTTACGTTGGCCATCTCACCGCTAACACTGTCAATTTATACGTCGCAACCGGTTTCGGCAAATGGGGAATGACCAACAGCACAGTATCAGCCATGCTCCTCAGGGATTTAATCGTTAAGGGTGAGAGTCCTTGGCAGGATGCCTATAATCCTTCCCGGGTCACCATAACCGCCTCGGCGCCGGAGTTTGTCAAACAGAATGCGAATGTCGCCGTAAACTACATCTCCGGTAAGCTGGCTATTTTACCGGTAGAACCTGAGATTAAGGTCGGTGAAGGCCGGAAAATCGCGACTGACGGAAAGATTGCCGGTGCCTATCGCGACGAAGCAGGTAAACTTTATCTCGTTGACACGACCTGTACCCATTTAGGCTGTGAAGTCAGTTGGAATGACGCCGAGAAAACCTGGGATTGCCCGTGTCATGGTTCAAGATTTAGCTACAAGGGTGATGTGCTCGAGGGGCCAACGCACAAACCGCTCAATAAAATCGATCAGGCACCTAATGATCCGGAACCAAACCTTTAGCGGCAGGCCAAAGCCTGCCGCTACCAATTTTCATCGTTTAGTTTTAAACATCATCTTTCATTTATTCGGATCCATCCGGATACAAACCGAAAGAGTTTTCTTTCTTAAGTCCCCGGTAAACAGACTTAAAGGCGGTACCTTAGCGTCCTTACTTTTAAAATAAGGCTGTAGAAAGCCATGCGCCCAGTCGAGTAATCTATCCTCAGCCTCAATTAATTCGGGTGCCCCCGGACTAAATTCAAACAATGCGTGTAAGTAGTTTAGTTGTGCAGGATGCATTGTGAATCCTACCTCCGACATATCCAATCTCCTCCACAATTAGACGGTTCTTTTTAACTTCGCTTCCATAATTACACAATCCCAACTCACCGTCTAGTGGTAAAAAAAGGCTATCTTTGCCAGCTTTGTACTATTGGGTTCAGAGAACTGTTAGAATATGTAGAGTTCTATTTATATCTATATTTTCAGGAGGATACTAGGTGTTTCTTGTAGAAGCATAAGAAAAACGCGCATCAGTTCCCTCTGCGCGCGTTTTTCCGCGTACTATCTTCCGCTATCCTTGCCAATATTGGCAAGGTTATACTTTCCGATAGTATGAAATAATTCAGCCAGCAACAGGCTGAACCAGGAATCGGGAAAGGAATCACCAGATGATTAGCTTGAATCAGTTTGGCTACGTAAGAGTTGGGGCTGCCGTGCCCTTGTTAAAAATCGGTGATCCGCGTTACAATGTCGCGCAGATCGAAACCATAGTAAAAACGGCTGTACAAAAAACGCATGTACAAGTAATCGTTTTCCCCGAACTAAGTCTTACCGGCTATACCTGTGCCGACCTGTTTTTGCAAAATAAACTACTGGAAGAGGCAGAAAGTCAGCTTGCAGAGTTGGTAGCTGATCTGGCAGAATACGATGTTGTTGTCGCTGTCGGCATGCCACTTCAGGCGGATAACCAACTATTCAATGCCGCTGTTCTTTTTCATAAGGGTAAAATCCTGGGCGTCGTACCAAAAACATACATCCCCAACTATAACGAGTACTATGAAAAGAGATGGTTCAGTTCCGGGCAAAACAGGCTAAGTGAACGTATTTTACTTGCCGGACAGGAAGTACCCTTTGCCGAATCCTTGCTGTTTAAAGATCAAGCTTCCGGTCTTTGTATCGGCGTGGAAATCTGCGAAGACTTATGGACGGTTATCCCGCCCAGTTCCTACCACGCTTTGTACGGAGCCAATTTAATCTTGAATCTGTCTGCCAGTAATGATGTTGTCGGTAAGGGAGACTACCGCAGGGATCTGGTCAAGCAGCAGGCCGCCCGGTGCATGGCCGGTTACGTTTACGTCTCGGCCGGACAAACTGAATCTACTACGGACGTGGTCTTCGGCGGCCACTCGATCATCGCCGAAAATGGGCTAATGTTAGACGAGCTTATCTTTCCTCAGGATTCGGCTACCATCATCGCCGATGTTGATCTTGAGCGGCTGATCGCTGATCGCCGCAAGTTCAACAGCTTTATGGGCAAGATCGAACCACGCAATTACACAACCGTTAATTTCTCGTTGGCGCCGCTAGCCGCTGAACAGTTACAGCGGCCTACTCAAGCTTTTCCCTTTGTACCCGGCCGCAAGGAAGAACGAGATCTCCGGTGTAAAGAAATCTTTCGGATTCAGGCGACAGGGTTACGCCAGCGTCTCCTGAAAACAGGTATCCCCAAGGTCGTTGTCGGCATCTCCGGCGGCTTGGATTCGACTTTAGCCTTACTGGTCTGTGTGGCGGCGATAGATTCTCTCCAGCGCCCGCGATCGGACATCATCGCCGTTACCATGCCCGGGTTCGGCACCACAGGCAGGACCTACAACAATGCCGTCCAGTTAATGAAAGAACTCGGTGTTGACTTGCGGGAAATTCCGATCAAGGAGGCCTGCTTACAACACTTTCAGGATATCGGGCATGATCCGGAAACCTTTGACACCACCTACGAGAATGTCCAGGCCAGGGAACGGACCCAGGTTTTGATGGACCTGGCCAATAAAGAAAAAGGCCTGGTGGTCGGCACCGGCGATTTATCTGAGCTTGCCTTAGGTTGGGCTACTTTCAACGGTGACCATATGAGCATGTACGCGGTCAACGCCAGCATTCCGAAAACCTTGGTCCGATATTTGGTTACCTGGTACGCGGACACCACTGAGAACACCAATGTCGCCGCCGTATTAAGAGACATCGCCAACACACCGGTCAGCCCGGAACTTCTTCCGCCAAACCCGGAGGGCAAAATTGCCCAAAAGACTGAGGAACTTATCGGTTCCTACGAACTCCATGATTTCTTTTTGTATCACATGCTGCGCTTCGGTTATTCTCCAGCTAAAATATATCTGCTGGCATCCTTGGCCTTTCGGGGTAAATATGACCGATTGACGATCAAGTATTATCTTAAAGTTTTTTACCAACGCTTCTTTTCCCAGCAGTTTAAGCGTTCCTGCCTGCCTGACGGCCCGAAGGTTGGTTCAATCGCCCTTTCACCGCGCGGGGATTGGCGAATGCCCAGCGACGCCAGTCCGGATACCTGGTTGCATGAGCTAGAATCGTTATAGCTACTGGCGGACACTGAGCATTACGCCGGCAACTACAATCAGGCCGCCGACCAGTTGGCTGATCCCAATCGTTTCTTTGAGGATCAGGACGGAAAATATCACCCCAAATACCGGCATCAGGTTGAGAAGCACCGCTGCCGAACTGGCCGAAAGCTTGCGCAACCCGTAATTATAGAGGAGAAAAGCTACGGCCGAACAGACAATACCTAAAAACAAAAAGGCCATTAACGATGCCAAGGTCGGCAGTTGCCATTGCGTTCTTTCTGTCAACGCCAGCGGAATAAACAGTACGGTGCCAGCAAGCGTTTGGTAAAAAGAAATTACCACCAATGGGTACTTCTTTACTACGCTGCGGGTACTGAAACTATAAAATGCCCAGACGATACCTGATCCGATTAACAGCAAGTTGCCCAGTAGAAGCTGGCCGCCAGGCGTACCGGCGCTTTTCTCGGCGATTTGGTAAACGCCGATGATCGCCAGGCCAATTCCCAAGGCCTTGACCCCGGAAATTTTCGTATGGTAAAAGATCAATTCCAACAAGGTAGTTAACGCCGGAAATGCCCCTGTAATCAATGCCGCATTAGACGCTGTAGTTAGCTTCAGGCCAACATTTTCCAAGGCGAAATACAAGGTAATTCCAAACAAACCGCCGATTGCCAGCGAGACAAGATCTTGGGGTGTGGGTATGATAAATTGTCGCTTGACAACCAACACAAGCAACAAAACTAGCGTGGCTAACATACAGCGCACTACACCGAGGGTAAATGGAGCAAACGTGGTATAAGCGATCTTCGTCGCCGCGAATGAGGTACTCCAAATAAGTACGGCAGCTACTACTGCCAGCAAATATGATGCTTCTCCCAGCGAACTATTCCGGCTGATCGCCTGAGTCGATTTCTCTAATTGCTGTGCCAAATTAACCCTCCCAATTTTAAGTGGTATTCGTAAAATAGAACGGGGATTGCTTGTCAACATAAGCAGTCCCCGCTTTTTTGCTTAAATCTGATTACCCTAATGCCCGCTCCAGGATCTCATTGAGCCTGGTCACCATGTTCCGCGGATCGACAATGATCCCAGCCGCAATTTGCGCGTTTTCATATAGTTGTTCCGCAGCGACTTTGGCAAAGTCCTCCCCTTGCCGGCGAAGCTCGTTTAACCGCTTAATCAACGGATGCTTCGCATTAATCTCGAGCAACCCCGGCGCGGTATGCGCTAAATCCTGATTCATCATTTGCATCATCCGCTGCATACTGTGGGTTCCATACGGACTTAACAGGATCGCCGGGCTGTCCACCAGACGTTTCGAAGCTCGTACATCGGTCACCTTGCTGCCGAGAATTTCCTTCAGCCAGGCATTAAATGCTGTCTGTTCCGCTTCAGGCAGCGCCCCAGCCTGATCTTCAGTGGTACTTCCACCTAAGTCGGCATCGGCTTGATCGACGGAAACCAATTTTTTACCTTCATACTCACCAAGTGTTGTTAACACATAATCATCGATTGCCTCATGCGTGTAAAGCACTTCATAGTCCTTGTCACGAAATGCTTCGAGGTACGGGCCGGCTTCAATCACTTCCCTGGTCGGGCCGTTTACATAGTAAATATCCTTCTGCCCGTCCTGCATATGTTCCAGATAATCTGCCAACGAGATCAGCTCGCCCGGTTCAGTCTTTGAGGTTTCGAAGCGGAGCAATTTTACCAGTTCCTGACGGTGCGTAAAGTCATTGGCAGCACCTTCCTTGATAAATATATTAAATTTCTGCCAAAATTCCTGGTATTTTTCCGGCTCAGATTTAGCCTGTTCCGCCAGGAATCTAAGGAAGCGGCCGGAAACAACCTTGTTCAGCTTGGCAACCAAAGCGCTATCCTGCATCGTTTCCCGGGAAATATTCAACGGAAGTTCCTCGCTGTCGACGACTCCCTTGACGAAACGCATCCACTCCGGCACGATATCTTTCGCCTGTTCCTGAATCAGGACCTTTTTACAGTACAGATTCACCCCCGGTTCCACCCGGCCAAACCCTAGACGTTCCATATTTTCTTTCGGTACGTATAACAGCGCATTGATGTTTAAGGGCGCATCAGAAGAGAAATGCAGCCGGAAAAGCGGTTCATCATAGGCATTAGCGATAAATTTATAGAACTCCGTATACTCTTCCTCGGAAATTTCATTTTTGTTTTTAGTCCATAAAGCCTGGACAGTGTTCACCTTTTGACCGTTGAGGTTAATCGGATAAGGAACAAAACTGGAATATTGGCGGATAATCCGGCGAACGGTTTCTTCTTTGCCCAGTTCATAGGCATCCTCTTTTAACTCTAAGACAATCTTGGTCCCGCGGGATAGCCCTTCCGTTTCTTCAATCGTATAACTGCCCCGGCCATCCGATTTCCAGACAAAGGCACCGGCCTCTGGCTGATTGGAGCAGGTGAACAAACTCACCCGATCCGCGACCATAAATGCGGAATAAAACCCGACGCCAAATTGTCCGATCAGTTTTAAATTATCCTGTTCCCCACGGGATTCGCTCAAACGCCGGATAAATTCTTTCGAACCGGAATGGGCGATGGTTCCCAGGTTTTCCACCAGTTCTGCTTTGGTCATCCCAATGCCGGTATCGGCAATTGTAATGGTATGAGCCTTATCGTCCGTCGTAATATTAATCTCCAGGGGTAACTCCTGGTTAAGCTCGTTTTGCCCGGTAAGTTGCATATAGCGAATCTTTTCCATCGCATCGTTGGCATTCGAGATTAATTCTCTGAGGAAAATCTCCCGGTCTGTGTACAGTGAGTTAATCACCAGATCCAGCAATTGCCTGATTTCAGTTTGAAACTCCTTAGTTTCCGTAGTGCCCATTTACCTTACCTCCTGACAATTTTTATACCTGTAACATCGGTATAAAAATGAACACCAACGGCAGCGCGTGGTGTCTTACGACTTAATTATAATAAATTTCGCCAAAAGTGACAACCAGCTACCGTTAAAGCGGTTTTTACCAGTGGAAACCCAAATTTATAAATGTCAAAATCTATTGTTATTTACAGTATATGACATAGAATAGGTTGTAGGAGGTGAGTACTTTAGCATCGCCGGCAGCGATATATTGAGCCTGAACAGCGAGTATACCGTACGGCGGTAAGTAATTTTTGGGGGTGAAAATAAACTAATGGATAGTTGGATGATGCAATTTCTCCAACCGCAAAATATCTCTGGCGAGAAAAAGGTCCTAAATCTGACTCCGGAGAAGTGCACAGGCTGCCGGACCTGCGAATTGGCCTGTTCATTTAAACACAGCCAGGAGTTCAGACCGAGTGCTTCAAGGGTATCGGTATTAACCTGGGAATCCTCGGGGGTATCCGTACCGATGCTCTGCCTGCAGTGTGATAATGCATCTTGCCTGAAAGTGTGCCCCACCGGCGCAATTGCGCGGACAGAAAGCGGCCCTATCACGATTAATGAAAGCCGTTGTCTCAAGTGCAAAATGTGCGCAGTGGCCTGTAAGATGGGTAATGTTGGCTATGACGAACAAACACATACAATGTTAAAGTGCGATTTTTGCAACGGTGACCCGGTTTGCGCCAAATTCTGTCCTTCAGGTGCAATTGCCTATGAGGATGCCGTTACTGTCAACTTAAAAAAGAAAAAAGTTTATGCGGAAAAACTGATGCAATTGCTGCAGGAGGGGGATAGCGAATGTTCGGTTGGATAGGGCGACTACTGCGGGTAAACCTGACCAGTGGTAAAATAACAAAACTTCCCCTGAATCAGACAGAAGCCAAAGCCTATATCGGCGCCCGGGGTTTGGGAACGAAACTTTGGTACAATGAGGTTAACCCGGCGATTGACCCGTTAAGCCCGGAAAATAACCTGATTTTTGCTACCGGCCCCTTAACCGGAACGCTGGCAACCAGCGGTGGAAGGTATAATGTTGTCTGCAAATCCCCTTTGACCGGGACAATTGCCGCCTCTAATTCCGGTGGTTACTGGGGCCCGGAACTAAAATATGCCGGTTATGATGCCCTGATCATTGAGGGTAAGGCTGAACAACCGGTCTACATCTGGATTGACGATGATCAGGTGGAAATCCGTGATGCATCTCAGTTGTGGGGCAAAACCGTTTTTGAGACTACCGATGCGCTCCGGTTGGCAACTAAGGACGAGGCCAAGGTAGCTTGTATTGGCCCGGCAGGTGAAAAACTGGTCAAGTTTGCCGGTATTTTAAATGACTATACCCGAGCTGCCGGCCGCTCTGGCGTCGGAGCTGTGATGGGGGCAAAAAACCTGAAGGCAATTGCGGTTAGAGGCACCCATGGGGTAAAAGCGGCTGATCCGGAAGGGTTTATGGCTGCTATTCTGCGGATCCGGCAGATGTTAAAAGAACATCCGGTTACAGGACAAGGTCTGGCCACCTATGGCAGTAATATTTTGGTAAACATCATTAATGAATCCGGTGGCCTGCCAGTCCGCAACTTCCGCGATTCGGGCAAGTTTGCCACAGCTGACGCCACCAGTGGTGAGGCATTAACCGAAAAATACCTGATCCGGAATAAAGGATGCATGGGTTGCTCAATTAGCTGCGGACGTATTAACAAAGTGAGTTCCGGTAAGTTTAAAACTTTTGGGGAAGGCCCTGAATACGAGACAGCCTGGGGTTATGGAGCTGACTGTGGAATTGACAACCTGGAAGCAATCATTAAAGCCAATAACCTCTGTAATGAGCTCGGCTTAGATACAATTACCATGGCGGCGACCATTGCCTGCGCCATGGAACTCTATGAAAACGGCTATATTAAGCAAGAAGACAGCGGTGGTCCCCTGAATTTTGGCAATGTCGAGGCAATTGTCGCCTTAACACGTCAAACAGCTTACCGGGAGGGCTTTGGCGATCAACTTGCCGAAGGTTCATATCGTCTCGCGGCGAAATATGACCACCCGGAACTGTCGATGAGTGTCAAGAAACAGGAACTTCCCGCCTATGACCCTCGCGCTTTACAGGGTTTGGGACTTAATTACGCTACGAGCAACCGGGGCGGCTGTCACGTCCGTGGTTATCTGACTTCGCCGGAAATCCTTGGTATTCCGGAAAAGCTCGATAATTTGGCAACTGAGGGTAAAGCCGGTTGGGTAAAAACATTCCAGGACCTCACTGCTGCGGTCGACTCGGCCGGGATCTGCCTGTTTACTACCTTCGGCCTGGGCGGTCCGGAAATTGCCGAGCAGTTAAAGACCATTACCGGGATAGATTATTCCGTCGAAGACGTGTTAACGTGCGGCGAGCGGATTTGGAACCTGGAACGGCTGATCAACCTGAAAAGCGGGCTTACCCAAGCTGACGACTGCCTACCGCCCCGCTTCTTTACCGAACCGATGAAAGTGGGACCAAATCAGGGACAGCTTAGCAAACTGGCCGAAATGCTGCCTGAGTATTATCAACTGCGTGGTTGGGATGAAAATGGCAAGCCAACAGAGGAAAGACTGAAAGCGCTCGCGATTTAAGTCAACCCTAAGGTGAAGCTGAACAGGCCTGATTGAGGTGAATAAGTTTGAAGGTCAGCTTTTTTGCCACGTTGCGAGACATTACCGGCATCAAAGACAGTGAGCGGTTTCAGGCTGCAACAGTCGAAGAGTTACTTAATAACTTGTGTGTCAGTTATGGCGAAAAATTTGCCGCCTGGATTTGGGAGCAGGGTCAGTTGAGTAATAATATCATGATTTTGGTCAATGGCCGCGCTATTCACCATTTAAACGGCATCCAGACTCGTCTGAAAGCAACTGATGAGATTGCCATCTTTCCCAAAGTTGCCGGTGGTTAAATTTCTGAAAACACCTGTACAAAACATAAAAATAATGCCGGTCCCTAAACGGGGCCGGCATTATCAGTTTTAAATTTAAATTGACTATTTTGCAGCCAGTTCTCGAACAACCTCCGCATGGTGTACTTTGCGTTGTTCAAGATCTTGTTTGTTCGCAAGCAGTTTTGCCCACTTCACTGTTGAATCAACAACGATTACCAAGGATAGAACAGCCATGATCACCGACAACACCACGTTCAGATACATGCCTTTGGGTAGATAAACATGGGTAATGTTAAACCATGAGGCATCCAAGGTAGTCACGAACAGAAAGACAAACGGGATGAAGGTAATCAACGCATAGCTGATCCGGCCGGAATTTTTCAAAATAATCGTCGTACCGATTACCATCGCCAGAGAGGCCAAGAGTTGGTTAGATACCCCGAACAAAGGCCAGACGGTGGAAATATTCCCTCCATAGAGCAGATAACCCCAGGCAACCGAGACCAAAGCAGCGGAGATAATAGCGCCAGGCCACCAGTTTATATTCTTGAACGGTTTAAACACCACACCAAGCATATCCTGCACTACATAGCGGCAGGAACGGGTGCCCGCGTCAACCGCGGTGAGTACAAACACTGCCTCAAACATAATCGCAAACTGATACCAGTATGCCAACAATGACTTCATGCCGGGGATGCTGCTAAACACAGAGGCCATCCCTACCGCCAGGGACACGGCCCCACCTGGCCTGCCGGCAATGTTTTCACCGATCAGACTGGAAAGCATCGGCAGCTTGTCTACGTGCATGCCTAATTTAGCAAAGACTGCTGGCGCCGTGTTAATGGCAAAGTAGTCACCAACAGGAAGAACGGAAGCAGCAATCATCGCCATAATCGCGACGAAACTTTCGACCAACATCGCGCCAAAGCCGACGATCTTGATATCTTTTTCATTCTCTAACATCTTAGGGGTTGTTCCCGCCGCAATCAGGCTATGAAACCCGGACATCGCGCCGCAGGCAATCGTAATAAATACGAAAGGCCAAACTTTTCCGGCAATAATTGGGCCGCCCCCATTGACAAATTTGGTAACGGCGGGCATCTGCAGAACTGGATGAACAACGATGATTCCCAGTGCCAAAGCACCAATTGTACCGATTTTCAGGTAAGAGCTAAGGTAATCCCGCGGAGCTAACAGGAACCAAACCGGTAAAGCTGCGGCGACAAAAGCATAAGCGGGTAGAATAAGTTCAATCGTTTTGATGCTGTAGGTAAACAAAGGTGCCAGCGCTGAATGCTTAATCGCCGGGCCAAGCGCAATTGTGAGGAAGATTAACATGATCCCGATCAGAGAAGCTTCCCCCAACTTTCCAGGGCGAATGAACCGCATATAAATGCCAATAAAAATAGCAATTGGAATCGTCATCATTACGATAAAACTACCCCACGGATTGTCATGCAGGGCATTGACAATCACGATCGATAGTCCCGCCATGGTGATCAATAGGATAAATAAGATCGCAAAAGCAGCAGCCACCCCTGTCACCGGGCCAATTTCCTTTTTGGCAATTTGAGACAGGGTCTCCCCGTCATGACGGATCGAGGCAAACAACACTACCATATCGTGGACCGCGCCACCCAGGACGCCGCCAATCAAGATCCACAACGTACCCGGCAAGTAACCAAATTGAGCAGCTAGGACCGGTCCAACCAGTGGCCCTGCGGCAGCAATCGCCGCAAAGTGGTGGCCAAAGGTCACCCAACGATTGGTCGGTACATAATCGTGACCGTCTTCCAGTCGTTTTGAAGGCGTTACAATCCTCGGGTCAACAGCAAGAACTTTGGATGCAATAAAGGTTCCATATAACCGGTAACCGATCAGTAAGATACAGGCTGCACCGATCAGTAAATAAAGGGCATTCACGACTTCCATCTCCTTCTCTTTTTCTTTAGAATTTTCTACGAATTAAAATGTCAGCTGCGCATTTGCTGACCTCTTTTGATTATAACTTCAAGGTTCTGTTTGCAGACTGTTAGACGTAAAACAAGCACAAAAACAGACCTAAGTGGCATGTTTTTGTGCCTAAAATGAAAATTAACTGTATAAAATTTAAGTTTTGAATAACTTAGATATGCAGGGCGTTTTTCACTTCTTTTAGATAGGTCCGACTTACCGGTACCAATGATTTCTGTTTGTCGTTCATTACCAGATTCATCGTACCGTTAAACCAAGGGATTACTTCCCTGACCATCTCCGGGTTTACGAGAAAGCTTTTATGGGTGCGCAAAAAATGAAATCCATCTTCCAATTCCGATAGGCTATATCCGGTAGTATATTCCCTTTCGATCGTCTTAACCTTAACAGTCCGGTCACTGATATTACAAAACACGATTTCCCCTGGTTCAAGCAAAACAATCCGTTCATTTTCTTCCACGGCCAAACGCTGTCTGGCCGCCGGTTTTTCCAAAAGAGCAAGGATTCGGTCAAGTTTGTCCTTTTCCGCGTTTTCCTGTCCTTTTACCCGATCGATTTTTTCCATCGCTTTCGCCAGCCTTTCCCGGCTAAATGGTTTAAGCACATAATCGATGGCGTTAAGGTCAAATGCCTTTAAAGCGTATTCATCATAGGCCGTGGCAAAAACAAACAGTGGCAATTTGGGTGCATCCATGCGTCCGACCAATTCCTTTGCCATGTTTAGTCCCGTCATATCCGGCAGTTCAATATCCAAAAAAACCACCTGAGGGATGATTTCCGGGATCTTCGCCAACGCCTCCTGTCCGTTTCTTGCGGAACCAACCACTTCAACCCCAGCTATTTCTTCCAGGAGGAATTTAAGTTCGCTGCGGGCAGGAGCCTCATCATCCACAATAAACACACTTACCAAGCTTTTTTCCCTCCACTAACCGGAATTTTGATGGATACAACGGTTCCGTTTTTCTCCACGCTGCTGATTTTGACCCCGTTGTCGCGGCCATACAGGTATTTCAAGCGGTCACTGACGTTTTGCAGGCCAATTCCCGCTCCGGTGACAGACGCGTAGTTATGCGCTTGAATTTCTGCCAGCCTGCTGCTGGAAATGCCTACGCCGTTATCTTCTATTTCTACCTGTAAGGCATTGTCTTTAACCCAGCAACGGACCCAGATTGTACCGCCGTTAATTTTCGGATAGATTCCGTGCTTAATGGAATTTTCGACTAAAGGCTGCAGGGTTAAGGCCGGTAACTGCCAGTCTTCTGCCGCGCGGTCAATTTCCTCTACTACAGTAAGGGTATCCCCAAAACGGGCTTGTTCGATACTAAGATAAGCGCGAACGTGCTCCAGTTCTTCGCGCAGCGTGACGAATTTATAGCCGCGTTGAATATTTTTCCGTAAAAACTCGCCGAGTTGAATTAACAGTTCTCGCGCCTTCTCACTATCACTCCGGCAAAAAGAGACTATGGTATTCAAGGCGTTAAACAAAAAGTGCGGGTTAATCTGTGCTTGCAAAGCTTTAAGTTCAGCTTGGGCGACAAGCTGAGCTTGTTCCTCAAGTGCAGCCAATTCCAACTGGGTTGAGAATAGTCCGGCCAACCCCTGGGCCAGTTTTATATCCAGGTTACCGATACTATGCTCTTTCTTGCGGTAAAGTTTTAAGGCACCGACGATCTCCTCCCGACTGATCAGCGGAACGATTACAGCCGAAGTCAAGATGCAATCTTTATTTGTGCAGCCGATATCCCGCTTCGTCTCGGCGATCTTAAACGTACCGCTGGCAATTACCTGTTTGGTCGCTTCGGTCATAATCGGCGAACCGCTCAAATGATGCCCGGCGCCGCTGCCCACGTGGGCCAATATTTGTTGCCGGTCAGTAATTGCGACTGCTTCGACCTGCGTATGGTTTAAGATAATCTTGGCTACTGCAGCAGCTGATTCACGGCTCAGCCCTTGCCTTAAAATAGGCAAGGTAATATTCGCAATTTGCAAGGACTTCTGAGCTTGCATGGCGCCAATTTTTTCTTCTTCGTCAAACGTAGCCCTAATAATCGCCACAAAAATGGTAATACCGGCTGAATTCAGGATGATCATCGGTAAACCGATGACCCGGACTAAATCCCAGGCGGCCGCGAAAGGCCTTGCCGTAGCCAAAATTATCAGCATTTGCAGGGTCTCTGCTACGATGCCAATTACCAGCCCTTTTTCCCAGGACAGCTTCTCCGGGTCCGACTTGTAGGTCAGCAAAACCGTAAACAATGCTTCGGCCATCGTCGCCAGGGCACAGGAAAAGGCGGTAAAACCACCGATAAAGTAGCGGTGAATACTGGCGATCAAACCTACGGCAATCCCCACTGCCGGTCCGCCTAACAGGCTTCCCACGACAACGCCGATAACCCGGGAATTGGCCAATGCCCCTTTAATTGAAATTCCTGTATAGGTACCGATAACGGCGATGGCGCTAAAAATCAGGACAAGCAGCAGTTTATCCGCCAGATTAGTCCGGTGGCGCATTACGTTTTTAAACGTGGTTGTCCTACTGATTAAATAGGCCAACGTAACAATTTCCGTTGTATTCTGGGTTAACTTAATGAAAATATCATAAGGCAGCATCGCTTTACCACAACCTTAGGAGTTTTGACCTTCCCATAATAATTTGATACCAAGCACAAGGATACCATGCCGCTAAGCTTTTTTCAAAATACTACTACAGGATAAAAACGGGACTACCAATAGGCAGCCCCACTTTAGCTTACGCGTTTGTTAATGTATTATTTACCGCTCAGTTTTCTCAGGTTTTTGATATTTTGCTGATGCATACCTTCATGTAACAACGAAAAGGTAAGCAATGCCCCAATCGTGTCCAGTTTCAAACTGCCAATAGTTAGGGGATTAGCAACCTTTTCTGTCAAACGGTTGGTCAGCTTTTCCCTGATCCGCTGCGGTTGCTCTGTTAATAATTTTACCAATTCAGCCAGCGTCGGCGCCTGTGTTTTCCATTCCGCCGGTTTCGTCCCGCTGGCGAACAGATCTGCAAATCCTTCCGGTACTTCAGTCGGTTCTTGCGCAAACTGTAAGGCAAAGCGCTCCTGGATTAAATAAATATGGCCCAAATTCCAGCGAATGTTGTTGTTAAGACCTTGCGGCACGAAGTCTGCTTCGCTTTCGCTGAGATCTTTGGCAGCAGCTAACGTCGCGTTACGGGCAAAAGCCAATTGGTCAAATATATATTCACTCATACGTCCACCTCAAAACACAATTTTATGCTTAGCTAAAATATTTTACTCCCCCGGCAAAGATCGGCTGATACTTTTCACCAGGGATGTTGCACACTACACGCTCCCCGCACCGCTCCGAGTGTCCCATTTTACCCAGGATCCGGCCATCCGGACTGGTGATCCCTTCAACGGCCCCGACCGAACCATTAGGGTTAAACCTGTTGTCTGCGCTGGGGACACCGGCCAAGTCCACATATTGGGTAGCTATTTGACCGTTATCAATCAGCCTGGCCAAAACCTCATCTGAAGCAACAAACCTGCCTTCCCCATGCGACATCGGAATCGTATAAACATCTCCCAATTCAATATCGCTAAACCAGGGGGAGAGTGTTGATACCACCTTGGTCTGAGCCATACACGAAACATGGCGGCCAATCTTGTTAAAGGTCAAAGTCGGCGAGTCCTCTGTAATGTCGGTAATTTCGCCATATGGCAACAACCCCAGTTTAATTAACGCCTGAAACCCGTTGCAAATCCCAAGCATCAACCCGTCACGCCGGTTTAAAAGCGCCTGTATGGCTGCTTTAACACGCGGATTGCGAAACATCGTGGCAATAAACTTGCCGGAACCGTCCGGCTCATCCCCTGCGCTAAAGCCACCCGGCAGCATGACGATTTGCGAATTATCTACCTTCTTTGCCAACTCCCGTACCGTCTCTTCCACAGCTTGAGCAGTAAGGTTTCTGATTACAAGCGTATCCACAACGCCGCCGGCCTTTTCAAAGGCCCGGGCAGAGTCATATTCACAGTTGGTACCAGGGAAAACAGGGATGAGAATCCTTGGTTTGGCCAGCTTAACCGCCGGACGGTGCGTATTTCTCTGCTCATGACGAATCTCAGGCGGCTTCTCTACCTCTCCTGTTTTCGCCGGGAAGATTCTTTCCAGGGGCTTTTCCCAGACCTCACGGGCTTCGGCCAGCTGTACTGTAACCCCGTTGACCATAATTACCGGTTTAGCAAGCGTTACCCCAAGTTGCGTAAAATCTACGTTGCCAAACTCCTCGGCAAGCCGCAACGCTGCCGGCAATTCCAGAACCATTGCCCCGTAATCCGGGCGGAACAGATCATCCAGACTAAGCTGTTGCGTTAATTCCAGACCGATTTGGTTGCCAAACGCCATTTCACTGAGCGTTGCCGCCAAGCCACCCATGGATACGGCCTTCGCCGCCAGTACTTTTCCTTCCCGAACCAGTTCCGTAACTTTCGCAAAATTGCCCATTAGCGCATTAAAGTCCGGCAGTTTCTCTTCATCACGTGATGCCCGTACCAGCACTACCTGGCTCTCCGGTTGCTTGAATTCCTGGGATACCACCTGATCGGAATTAACGACATTGACCGCAAACGCGACTAAGGTCGGGGGAACGTCAAGCTCCATAAAGGTACCTGACATACTGTCCTTACCGCCAATCGCCGGAATTTCCAGTTTGTTTTGGGCATAAAATGCTCCCAAAAGAGCGCTGAACGGTTTACCCCACTTGGTTGCATCGGTGCCCAGCTTTTCAAAGTATTCCTGCAGCGTAAGGCGAACACGCCGATAATCGCCACCCATTGTCACGATTTTGCTGACTGCTTCAATCACGGCGTACAGCGCACCGTGGAAAGGACTCCATTTCGCCAGCACAGGATTATAGCCATAACTCATTAGGGTAGCGGTAGTGGTGTCTCCCCTTAGTACCGGCAATTTCGCAGCCATTCCATCACTCGGCGTTAATTGGTATCTGCCGCCGAAGGGCATTAACAAGGTTCCCGCCCCGATGGTACTGTCAAAGCGTTCAACCAACCCTTTTTTGCTGCAGACATTCAAATCGGCCAGGTTCGCGAGCCAAGCCGCATGCAGGTCCGAGCGGTTGGCGGTGATCGCCGCCGGAAGGTCAGTCCTTCGACTTGCGCTGGGGGCTTTTACCCGCACAGCCGCAGTTTGTTGTACTCCGTTAGTATCTAAAAAGTCCCGGGCAAGATCCACAATGGCCTGACGCCGCCACACCATTTTTAACCGCCGGTCCGCAGTCACTTTGGCCACGACCGTGCACTCGACATTTTCCAGTGCTGCAAACTGCTCAAACTGCGGTAAATCCTCCGGAGCGATGACAACCGCCATGCGTTCCTGAGACTCGGAAATAGCCAATTCCGTACCGTCCAGGCCATCATATTTCTTCGGGACCGCATCGAGATCAATGACCAAACCGGCGGTAAGTTCTCCAACCGCTACCGATACGCCGCCCGCCCCAAAATCATTACAGCGTTTAATCAGCGTACTTAGTTCCGGATGTCTAAACAGGCGCTGAATTTTTCGTTCAACCGGCGCATTTCCTTTCTGCACTTCTGCACCGCAGGCCAGCAATGATTCCAGGTTGTGTTCCTTGGAGGAGCCTGTCGCTCCTCCACAGCCATCTCTGCCGGTCCTTCCCCCAACCAGGAGTACAATGTCCCCGGGCACCGGCGACTTTCTAACGACATTCTTGCGGGGTGCAGCAGCAATTACTGCCCCGATCTCCATCCGTTTAGCCACAAAGCCGGGGTCGTAAACTTCCGCCACTTGTCCGGTTGCCAACCCGATCTGATTCCCATACGAACTATAACCGAGCGCCGCCCCGGTAGTGATCTTCTTTTGGGGCAGCTTGCCGGGCAAGGTATCTTTAATCGCCGTGCGCGGATCACTACTTCCAGTTACCCGCATCGCTTGATACACGTAAGTCCTACCCGACAGGGGATCGCGGATTGCCCCGCCCAAGCACGTAGCTGCGCCGCCAAACGGTTCTATTTCGGTCGGATGGTTGTGAGTTTCATTCTTAAACATTACCAGCCATTCTTCCGCCTGGCCGTTAATCTCCGCCTCAACCACGATACTACACGCATTTATTTCATCCGATTCGTCTAAATCAGCAAGTTTTCCCTGTTGCTTAAGGGACTTCATCCCGATCACAGCAACATCCATCAACGTAATATCCCTGGTCTCCACTTTTTCCCCATACACAGTTTGCCTGGCCGCCAGGTAGTCCGCGTAAGCACGCTTTGCCCCACGATTAAATCTGCCTTCGTCAAACTCAATCTGTGCTAGCTTGGTTGAAAACGTAGTATGACGGCAGTGGTCCGACCAATAGGTATCAATCACCCTTATTTCCGTCACGGTAGGATTTCTTTTTTCCGTGTCTCGAAAGTAAGCCTGGCAAAACAGTAAATCCTCAATACTCATCGCCAGACCGTACTCATTGTTGAAGTCGGAAATTTTCTCCGCTGACAGGTCAATAAATCCGGTCAACACCTTGACTTCCTCCGGGAATGCCGCTTGAAGGTGCAATGTTTTAGGCTTGTTCAATGCCGCTTCCCGGGACTCCACCGGATTAATACAAAATTCCTTAATTTTAGTGAACTCTGCTTCACTGACTTCACCTTGGAGGATAATGACCTTGGCGGACGAAACCTCCGAGCGGTCCTTTTGGGTCAAAATTTGCAGGCACTGCGCAGCAGAGTCGGCGCGTTGATCATACTGGCCAGGCAAGTATTCCATGGCAAAAACTTTATCCGGTTCAGGTATGTCCAGATATTCATCATAAACGATGTCAACCGGCGGCTCCGCAAATATAGTAAACCTGGCCTGGGCATATTCCTCAGCAGTGATGCCGGCAATATCGT
>DATAMA010000197.1:0-3878 GCA_036260765.1 Desulfobacteria bacterium
AAATCTCGCTTCCGGTAAAAGTAATACGTAGCAACGGAGAAAATGACAACAAGCAAATTTGAGGAGGAGAATGTTCTTGCCCAGAAATCAAATGGAAGACATCGTTGATGAGTTTTTACCACAGGCTTTGGATAAATATCCGGACACCTGCAAATGCCCTCGCTGTGTTAAAGATATCAAGGCAATTGCCCTAAACCACCTAAAACCTGTGTACACTGTGTCAGAACAAGGCGACGTTTACGCAAAGCTGAACAGACTAAGGCTTCAGTTCAACGTTGACGTGACAAATGCAATTGCACAGGCGATTGAGATTGTTTCAAAGGCCCCGCGGTGCGGGAAATAGTGCATATAAAAAACGCAGCAATTATAGCTGAGTTTTTGGTTACCCGACTCTATTTTTGTCCCCAAATTGGGCCTAAGAGTTAGACTCAAACCTGAACACAAAATAAACTTTTATAGTATTACAAAGGGGAGTGTATAAATTGAGAGGAGAGGGGATTAATTGATGAAGTGGTTTTTCGCAGCGGTGATTATTCTACATGGGCTAATTCATCTGATGGGCGGCGTAAATGAGTTGGGCCTGGCCAAGGTAGAGGGACTTTCCGGACAAACTCTGGTCCCAATCGCAGGATACCTGAAGTCTGTACTTGGCATATTGTGGTTTCTAGCTGTCGTTGCCTTTTTAATCGCCGGGATTGGTTTACTTACGAATCAAACCTGGTGGAAAGCTATCGCCGTTGGCGCGGTAATTCTTTCCCAGGTCTTAATCATCATTTGGTGGCCGGCAGCAAAATTTGGCACTGTCGCCAACGTCCTGGTCTTAATCGGGCTATTTTTGCTGTAATATTGCGTGACGAAAAATACCGGCAGGAAACGAATGCTTCCTGCCGGTATTTTGGGCTTAGCGGACTATGCTTTGACATGAAAATAATGCTAAAATTAAGGAGACGCACAGATGAAAGTCGCATATTTTTCGTTCATGGCCGAAAATTGCCCGGAAAGAAAATATTGGCATGATATAGGAGGTAACATATGGATAATTTCGTATTTCAGTGGCCGACTAAAATAATCTTTGGTAAAGGTACTGAGTCAAGCGTTGGCAGCGAAGCGAAAAACTTCGGCAGAAAGGTACTTCTTCATTACGGTGGGGGGAGTATTAAGCGCTCCGGATTGTACGACAAAATCGTTAAGTCACTTCAAGAAGCACAAATTGAGTTTATTGAGTTGGGCGGCGTGCAGCCTAATCCACGCGTAAGCTTGGTACGCGAAGGAATTCGCTTGTGCCGGGAACATCAAATTGACCTGATCTTGGCAATTGGCGGTGGCAGTGTAATCGATTCCGCGAAAGCCATGTCTGCCGGGGTGTTTTATGACGGTGATGTCTGGGATTTTTATGCGGGGAAGGCGGTTGCCGCCAAAACGCTGCCGATCGGGGTAGTGCTAACCATTCCGGCGGCAGGCAGCGAAGCCAGCAAAAACTCGGTCATCACTAACGAAGATGGCTGGTACAAGCGTGGTTATGGTTCTGAATTATTTCGGCCCCGGTTTGCGATTATGAATCCTGAGTTAACGTTTACCCTTCCTCCGTTCCAGACCGCTGCCGGTGCAGTTGATATTATGGCACATGTGATTGAACGTTACTTCACCAATACCCAACATGTCGACTTGACGGACCGCCTGTGCGAATCGGTGTTGAAGACTGTAATTAACAATGCCCCGCTTGTTTTAAATGACCCGGACAATTATGCCGCGCGCGCAGAAATTATGTGGGCAAGCACTTTGGCCCATAACGACCTGTTGAGTACCGGAAGAATCGGTGACTGGGGTTCGCACGCGATGGAACATGAGTTAAGCGGAATTTACGATGTGACACATGGCGCGGGGCTGGCGGTGGTGATCCCGGCCTGGATGAAACACGTGTACAAGCATGATGTCGGCCGGTTTGCCCAATTTGCTCAGAGAGTCTTTGGGGTTGATTACTATCCGAATAATCCGGAGCAAATGGCTTTGGCAGGTATCAGGGAGTTGACCGATTTCTATAAACACATCGGCATGCCGGTTACCCTGGGTGAACTAAATATCCCTGACGATAGATTTGAAGAAATGGCAGAAAAAGCGACCAAGTCGGGGACAAGCACAATCGGTAATTTTGTCAAGTTAGGCAAGGAAGATGTCGTCAGTATTTATCGCCTCGCATTAAATAACTAGTTTCAGATCACTTGACCGAGACACAAATAACAACCGCGTAAGGGGTGAGAAGTAGATTGGTGGCTAAAACGGCATTCCCATTTCGGATGATGGATGCGAATATCAACCGGGTAGCAGAAGGACTGCGGGTAGTGGAAGATATTATGCGGTTTGACCGGGAAGACCGGCAGTCCTGTATGTTGGCGCGGGACTTAAGACATCAGGTGCGCTCTGCGTTTACTACGCTATACCCGCAGTTATTGGCCGGCCGCAACGTGGCTACGGACCCGGGAATCAAAGTAAGCCAGGAGCAGGAGCTCGATAGCAAGTTGTCCAGAAGCGATTTGCTGCTGGCCAATCTTAAACGGGTACAGGAAGGATTACGGGTTTTGGAGGAGTCGGCGCACCTGCTTGGCGAACGCGCCCTGGCGAAGAAAATCGAAGGGTTGCGCTTTGCAGCCTATAGCCTGGAAAGTTTGATCGCTCCCTACTTAAACGGGTGGTCGGGCAAGGGGGAAGAGATTAGCCGCGGCGGCTCCCGGACAAAACTGCCTAAGGGAATCTATGCGCTCACCTCTGAACCGCATTCTTTAGGCAGGAGTAACGTTGAAGTAGCGCGCCAAATCCTCAAGGCAGGCGTAAAAATTCTTCAGTACCGGGAGAAAACCAAAAAACAGGGTGAAATGTATCGGGAGTGCCTTGAACTGCGTCGGATGACCCGCGAGGCAGGGGCTCTGTTCATCGTCAATGACCATTTGGAGTTGGCTGTTGCCGTAGGTGCAGACGGGGTACATGTGGGCCAGGATGATCTACCGTTGAGCGTGGTCCGAAAGTTAGTAGGGCCTTCCTTGATCATTGGGGTGTCTACACACTCGCCTGAACAAGCCCGGGCCGCAGTTGCCGGCGGCGCGGACTACATTGGAGTCGGACCAATTTTCGCGACTCAGACCAAGACCGATGTATGCGCGCCGGTAGGGCTTGATTATCTCCGCTATGTGGCCGCTAATGTAGATATTCCCTTTGTTGCGATTGGGGGAATTAAGGAACATAATCTGGCTGAAGTGGTGCGGGCCGGTGCCTCAACTGTCGCCTTGGTCACAGAAATTGTCGGCAGTCCCAATATCGCTGAAAAAATAGACAAGTTACAGGAAATTCTCGCGAACCATAACAGTTAAACGTGATTACAACTATTGCCGCGGTGGATAAAGCCGCGGCTTTTTTCGTTCCCGCATTTTTTAGACACCGCGTATATGGCGGCGAATTTCGGGGTGATCATACGTGAAATATGATCACCCCTTCTATTTAGAACACCGGCTGAATAGAAAATTTGTATTAAAGGTAAAAACCCAAATAAGTAGCTGAAATAGGAGGGTTGGCATGAAAAGACCTTTATTGGCGATGGCCACAATGCTGCTGATGATCTTTTCTTTAGCCGGGTGTGCAGCCATTAATGGGGGAAAGACCGCAAATACGAAGCCGCAAGCCAAGCAGAAAATCGGGATTATTCAGATTGTTGAACATCCTTCGCTGAATACCATCAGGGAGTCCATGATTAAGGAATTGGCCGCACAGGGCTTTAAAGACGGTGAAAATGTTACGCGTGACTATCAGAATGCCCAAGGCGACCAAACCAACCTAAAGTCGATCGCCCAAAAGTTTGTCAGCAATACACATGACGACAGAGACCGCCT
>DATAMA010000200.1:0-8636 GCA_036260765.1 Desulfobacteria bacterium
AGAGGTAATTAGATGAAACTAGCGACCTTAGCGAGTGGAAGTTCCGGTAATGCTACGGTGATTAAAGGTGGCAAAACCACCTTGCTGGTAGACGCGGGGCTAAGCGGGAAGGGTATCGAGAGTAGGCTCGAGGCTATCGGGGTTAATCCCCGGGAACTCAGCGGCATTTTTGTAACGCATGAACATATTGACCATATCAAAGGTGTCGGTGTATTGGCGCGTAAACATAGGCTTCCGGTTTATGCCCTTGAACCATGTATATCGGCGATGGAAGTAGGTAAACTGCCTTCAGGTTGCTGCCAACCATTAAGCGCGGGGCAATGTCTAGAGATCGGCGATCTGAAGCTTGAACTGGTCGAAACGTTTCATGATAGCGTAGCGAGTACCGGTTTGGTTTGTTACCATGATGAGACTAAGGTAGGTGTCGCCACGGATACAGGCCAGGTGTCACCGCAAATGGTGCGCAAACTAAAAGGGTGTGATGCCTTGGTGTTTGAAGCGAATCATGATGAAACGATGCTATGGAAGGGAAGGTATCCTTATCATCTAAAACGACGTATTGCCGCGCCGACCGGCCATCTGTCCAATACAGATGCCGGCGCAGCATTGGTTGAGATTATCGATGAAAATACTAAGCGCCTGATTTTGGCACATCTTAGCGAGGAAAACAACCTGCCGGAGTTGGCATTAAACAGTGTAGCCCAAATCTTAACTGATGCCGGGGTACCGGAGGTAGCGACAGCGCTGAAAATCCGCACGGCGCCGCGTCATGATCCACTGATGGTATCGGTTGGTTAACCGGAAAGAGAGGTAGTTGTTTGATGGGGTATTTCGATGATTTTAGTTATCGCCGTCGTCCCCGGTATTTTTCGTACATAGCGGTTGCCTTGGTTTGTTCCATCATGGGGGGATTAATTTCTTTGGGTTTGGCGCAAAAGTTTTTCCCTAACCGATTCGGCAACCAGCCAATCGTTTTTAGCCCAACAGTCTCACCACAAACAAAAGGGGTGCCATCTACACCCAGCCCCTTTCCTGTTGTCAATATCTCCAAAGCGGTTGGCCCCGCTATTGTTGGAATTGCCAATTTTCAATCTGGCGGATTCTTTGGCAATGGTGACATGCAAGAGGTTGGCAGTGGATCGGGGATCGTTATTGATGCTGCTCACGGTTATATCGCAACAAATAACCATGTAATCGCCGGGGCGAAGAAGTTGGTAGTTTCTCTCGCTGACGGACGTAACCAAGATGCAAAAGTCATTGGACAGGATTCACGCACTGACTTGGCAGTCGTAAAAATTGCCGATACCAAGGGTTTGGTGGCTGCTACTATCGGTGATTCCAATGCCCTGCAAGTAGGTGAACCGGTTGTCGCTATTGGCAATCCAGGCGGACAAGAATTTGCCCGTTCTATCACAGTTGGGGTAGTGAGCGCGCTTAACCGTTTCTTAAGCATATCCGGCGAATCAAGCTTTAACTTGATTCAGACGGATGCTGCAATTAACCCAGGCAACAGCGGCGGGGCTCTCGTCAATTATGAAGGAAAAGTGGTTGGGATTAACTCGGCCAAAAACCAGGAACAAGGATTTGAAGGAATGGGGTTTGCAATTCCGATTTCAGATGCCTGGCCGGTTATCCAACAATTGGTTGAGAAGGGCAGAGCCAGTCATGCAGGTCTTCTTCTTGAAATTAACGAACAATATAATGAAGAATTTGCCCAAGCCAAAGGCTGGCCAGCCGGTGCTCTTGTTGTAGACGTGACTCAGAACGGGCCGGCAGATAAGGCCGGGATAAAAGCAAACGATATCCTTACTGCTGTAAATGGCAAACCGGTATCAAATTACTACGAGTTAACCCACGAACTGTTTAAGTTTAAAGCAGGTGACCAAATCACTATAAACCTTTACCGTAACGGTAATACCCGCAGCGTTAAGGTACAGTTGGCAGAGTTGCCGCCAAGTCCATAAGTCGTATTGGAGAACAGACATGTATATAGTTTGTGCTGAACATCTGGAAAGAGCGATTGATGAGTTTGTTGAGGAATATGAGGCCTCGCCGGATATCTAGTTACTTAAGGAACTGAGTTTTACTGCTTGGACCGCACCTTCTGTCTGCAACTTTTGCAAAGATGAACCCAAGTATTTAGTAATATGATGCAAATAAGAGTTGTTGCAGTCGGTAAGCTTAAAGAGCGGTTTTGGCGGGCAGCAGTAGAAGAATATCTTAAACGGCTAAAGTCTTACGCCAAAGTTGAGGTGGTAGAGGTCGGCGATGAAAAGTGTCCGGAATTTCTCACACCGGCACAGGAATTAGCAGTTAAGGATAAAGAAGGCGAAAGAATCATCCGCGGGATTCTTCCCGGCAGTTATATCATTGCGCTTAACCTTAAGGGAAGGGAATACACCTCAGAGGAATTTGCCGCCTTTATCTCCGATTTAGCCGTAAACAGAAAAAGCCAAATCAGTGTTGTTATTGGCGGCTCGTTAGGGCTTTCCGCCAAGGTACTCGAGACAGCGGATTTGCAGCTGGTTTTTTCACGCTTTACATTTCCGCATCAGCTAATAAGAGTGGTGTTATTGGAACAGGTTTATCGCGCATTCAAGATCATCAGGCAGGAACCGTACCACAAGTAAATGCAGTTTTACTATTAATAACTATTGCAGCAATTAATCGCAGAAAGGGAAACAAAGTGGCAAATAAAGAACTAAAGCGTGGCCTTGAATCGCGTCATATCCAGATGATTGCCTTGGGCGGTACAATTGGTGTAGGCTTATTTATGGGCTCTGCAAGTGCAATTAAATGGACAGGTCCATCTGTACTCCTTGCCTATATACTTTCAGGACTTTTTATCTTTTTTATTATGCGGGCAATGGGAGAGATGTTGTATTTAGAACCAAGCACAGGTTCGTTTGCAACATTTGGCTATAAGTATATTCATCCGGTAGTAGGATATCTAACTGCATGGAGCAACTGGTTCCAATGGGTTATTGTTGGGATGTCAGAAATTATCGCCATTGGGGCATACATGCAATATTGGTTCCCTCATCTGCCTGCGTGGATTCCGGGTTTAATCGCGATGATCATTCTCGGAACGGCAAACTTAGTTTCAGTTAAATCATTCGGTGAATTTGAATTTTGGTTTGCATTAATTAAAGTGGTAACAATAGTCCTAATGATTATTACTGGATTTGGTCTCATTTTCTTTGGTATTGGTAACGGGGGGAGTTGCAACCGGATTATCAAACCTGTGGAAAAATGGTGGTTTCTTTACGGGCGGTTGGTCAGGCTTCTTCTTTGCTTTGTCACTTGTTATTGCGGCTTATCAAGGTGTGGAATTGATTGGAATTACCGCTGGTGAGGCAAAGGATCCGCAAAAAACATTAACTAAGGCGATTCAAAGTATTATTTGGCGTATATTAATTTTTTACATCGGGGCAATCTTTGTCATTGTAACGGTTTACCCCTGGAATCAACTGCATTCAATTGGCAGCCCATTTGTTGCAACTTTTGCGAAAGTTGGGATTACCGTAGCAGCTGGAATTATTAACTTTGTTGTGATTACTTCTGCCATGTCCGGTTGTAACAGCGGTATTTACAGTGCGGGCCGTATGCTTTTCACATTAGGTGTAAATGGACAAGCACCAAAAGTATTTACGAAACTATCACATAACGGTGTGCCTTTATTCGGAACCATCGGTGTACTTGTTGGTTTAGCGGTTGGGGTTATTCTAAGCTATATTGCACCGCAAAATTTATTCGTCTATGTTTACAGTGCGAGTGTACTTCCTGGGGTGATTCCGTGGTTCGTTATTTTGATTAGTCAAATTCAGTTTAAAAAAGTTAACGCTGCCAAAATGGACAGGCATCCATTCAAAATGCCGCTTGCACCAGTCTCTAACTATCTTACAATCGCTTTCTTAGTTACGGTATTAATAGGTATGTGGTTTAATCAGGATACTCGCCTATCGCTGATCGTCGGGATTGTTTTTCTAGGTCTCATTACCCTCAGTTACTACGCTTTTAGAATAGGGAAGCATGAAGTACTGGATGGTCAGCCAGATGTTGAAAGGGTTTCTTAATCGGTTATTAAAGGTCTTTAGTAAAGTGTTGTAAAAAAGGACTAAGAGTAGGGGGCTTGGTGATACGCCAAGCCCCCTTTGAAGTATTCGGGCTATTATTATAGAATATTTATAGGGCAGTTTAGATTGGCGGAAACTATGCGGGGTAAGATAAGGAGCACAAAATGAAGTGTGATCAAGACGCGGGGATGCGAATCCTCGTGATTACTGCTGTCCCGGCGGAAAGGGAGGCAGTCCTGCGTGGCCTAAACGGTGACCCAAGGTTTGACGTCCGGGCAGCGGGAGTCGGGCCGATTGCTGCTGCAGCCAGGACGGCAAGGGTTTTGGCTGCTTCCGAATATAGCCTTGTAGTCAGCGCCGGTATCGGCGGTGGCTTTTCGGGTAAGGCGGCTATAGGTTCCCTGGTGGTGGCTGACGCGATTATCGGTGCCGACTTGGGAGCAGAGACACAAGAGGGTTTCTGTAGTTTTGCTGAATTAGGTTTTGGCTCGACGCGTCTCGAAGTTGACCACGACCGGGTGAACCAGGTAGCTGACGCATTGCTGGTAGCAAAGTTGCCGGTAAATATCGGCCCAGTGCTCACTGTATCGACTGCGACGGGCACAGCTGCGAGCGCCGTGAAACTGGCGGCACGGGTTCCGGGGGCAACCGCTGAAGCCATGGAAGGGTATGGCGTAGCTGTTGCAGCTAAAGACAGCGATTTGCCAATTCTGGAGATCCGCGCAATTTCAAACATCGTTGGCCCGAGGGACCGAACGGCATGGCGGCTTACAGAGGCACTCGGTGTTCTCGAAACCGCCTTCTCAGTATTAGTGGAGGTAGTATGATGAAAATTGCTTTTTCTCCCTGCCCAAATGACACGTTTGTCTTTCATGCCTGGGTGCATGGATTGGTGCCTGGTGCACCAAAGCTTGAGGTTACCTATGCGGATATCGAAATTACCAATAACCTAGCAGCGAGACCGGGCGGTCCGGACGTGGTCAAGATTTCCTATGCCGCTTTGCCCTGGGTATCGTCCGATTACGCGCTTCTTCCCTGCGGCGGGGCTTTAGGCCGTGGCTGCGGGCCGTTGCTGCTAACCTCAAACAAAACTGATGATGCCCCAGATCCGGGAGTACTTTCCGGTAAAAGGATAGCTGTACCGAGTGAACGATCAACTGCTTACTTGTTGTTTCGCTTATGGGCAGCTAAACACGTACCCAACGGTGTAGGCGAAATTGTAGTTATGCCGTTCCATAAAATTATGCCGGCTGTCCGTGACGGTTCGATCGATGCCGGCCTGGTAATCCATGAAGCCCGTTTTACCTACCCAGCTTATGGACTATCCAAATTAGTGGACCTGGGCAACTGGTGGGAGGCTGATACCGGCTTGCCCATTCCCTTGGGGGCGATTATAGCGCGACGGTCGCTGGAATTAGCCCAAATAGCCGGATGGATACGGCAATCAGTCAAGTATGCGTGGGCAAATCCAACGGTATCCCAGGAATATGTACTTGAACATGCCCAGGAGTTATCCCCCGAAGTAGCCAAAGCGCATATAAACCTTTATGTAAACGAGTACACCGAGAATATCGGTGAAACGGGGCGCCAGGCAATTGCCGCATTATTAAACAGGGCGGCAGAAGAAGGACTGTTTCCCACAGTCGATTTAGATTCTCTGCTGGCATAACGGCAAACAGCCGGATTAAAAATGTAGTGGACATTAGTGTACGTAATACGTCGGATGATCAGAAAATAGACTGTGGTTATAAAATATATTTATAATCCGCAGTCTATTTTTGAGGGTAAATCCTTTTAAAGACTGCTTTTGTTTATGCTTACGGCAATTACTAACTAAACTAAAGGGAAATTTAATCTCTTTAACCTATAATCGTGTTTATGTTGCACGACAGAAGAAGGTTTTCCATGAAAATTTGGCAGAGAAATCTAATCGTTTGCTGGTTTGGTATGTTTGTAACCTTGATCGGGATGAGCCAGATTGCCCCCGTCCTGCCCCTTTATATTAATCAACTTGGGATACACAATGTTACCTTGATTGAGCAATTATCAGGAATTGCCTATGGTATTACATTTATTATCTCAGCAATTTTTTCCCCAATTTGGGGACTGGCGGCAGATAAAATCGGCCGAAAACCAATGCTACTGCGCGCAAGCCTAGGCATGTCCATTGTTGTATTTAGTATGGGATTTGTTACAAATGTTGATCAATTAATTGTCCTACGCCTGCTCCAGGGAGTTATTACCGGTTACAGTACGGCCTGTATTACCTTGATTGCTACTCAGACAGACCAGGAACATGCCGGTTGGGCCTTAGGTACGCTCTCAACAGCGTCTATTGCCGGCTCATTGCTGGGGCCGATGGTAGGAGGATATTTAGAAGAAGCTGTAAGCCTGCGTAGTGTTTTCTTTGTAACCGGCGCATTGTTGATGCTGGCCTTTATTACAACGCTTATTTTCGTCAAAGAAAAGTTTGTCCGTTCGGATAAAAAGGTACTTACGATTAAAGAGGTTTGGAAGCAGATCCCTAATCCCGCATTGATCATCACGATGTTTGTAACATCATTTATCTTACAATTGGCCTTGTATTCCATCGAACCAATTATTACGGTATACATTGCGCAGTTGTCCCATAGCACTACCCACGTAGCGCTAATCTCCGGCATGGCTTTCTCGGCTTCGGGACTGGCAAGTATCCTGGCAGCTCCGGCACTAGGAAGGCTCTCTGATAAAATCGGTCCACAAAAGGTGATGCTGGCAGCGCTTACTTTTGCCGGTGTAATCTTTCTACCTCAGGCCTTTGTCAGAAACCCCTGGCAACTAATGGGACTGCGTTTTCTGTTAGGTTTGGCAACGGCAGGATTGGGACCTTCAGTGAACACGCTAGTAAAACGCATTACACCGGATGTCCTCACCGGCCGGGTCTTCGGGTTTAACATGTCGGCAGGATATCTGGGCATATTTGGCGGTTCGGTGTTAGGCGGTCAGGTAGCAGCATATTTAGGTATTAAATATGTCTTTTTTGTAACCAGCATATTGTTATTATTGAATGCTTTATGGGTTTACAAAACAATCTATAGAAAAGTAGTTCAAACCGAGCGCCCCGGATGCTAAACCTAAACCAAAAGGAGATTTGTATATGGAAGAATATTTAATAGACAAATATGCCCATCTTGTGGTTAAAACAGGCCTAAACCTACAAAAAAATCAGCTATTGGTGATAACTTCACCAATAGAATGTGCCCCGTTTACCCGTAGGATAGCTAAGAACGCCTATCAGGCGGGAGCGAGAGATGTAGTAATCAATTGGAAAGACGAACAGTTTGCCAGGATTAGATTTTTACATGCTCCGGAAGAGGTTTTTACGGAATATCCCAACTGGCAAAAAGAGTTTTTCCTTTCCTATGTAAGACAGGGAGCAGCCTTTCTCAGTATTGCGGCAGCTGACCCGGAAGTGATGAAGGGCGTAGACTCGAACAGAATAACTACAGCACATAAAACAAGCGCTGCTGCGCTGCAAGAGTATCGGGAAAGACTGATGAATAATGAGAATGCTTGGTGTGTGATCTCGGTCCCAACTAAAGCATGGGCTAAAAAGGTCTTTCCCAATTTAACCGGCGAAGCAGCAGTCGAAAAGTTGTGGAAAGCAATCCTAAAAACTGTCAGAGCTGACACGGCAGACCCGGTTGCCGCCTGGGAGCAACATCAGGCAAATCTAAAAAGCAGAATGAACTTTTTGAACGCACATAGTTTCAAATTCCTGCACTATAAGAACTCGCTCGGCACCGATTTGACGATTGAGCTACCGCAAAATCACCGCTGGCTGGGCGGCTCGGAATATCGCCCGGACGGAGTGGAGTTTATCGCTAATCTCCCAACTGAAGAAGTATTCACTCTGCCGAAAAAGACCGGGGTTAATGGAATTGTGGTCAGTTCAATGCCGTTAAATTATAATGGGAACCTGATTGAAAACTTTTCCTTGCAGTTTAAAGACGGAAAGATTGTCGATTTCAGCGCAGAAAAAGGCGATGACGTTCTAAAAAATCTGATTGAAACCGACGAAGGTTCTCATTATCTAGGTGAAGTAGCTTTGGTCCCTTATAATTCACCTATTTCACAGGCTAATATTTTATTTTACAATACGCTGTTCGATGAAAACGCTTCTTGTCACTTAGCTATCGGTAAGGCATATCCAGTGTGCATCAAAAACGGCGAGCACATGGATCGGGAGGATTTAAATACGTCAGGCGTTAATGATTCACTTGTCCATGTGGACTTTATGCTGGGGACCAAGGATCTGACGATTATCGGTGTTACGGCAGAAGGCAAGGAAACCCCAGTGTTTAGCAACGGAAATTTTGCTTTTTAAGTACTGCTTTATCTAAACTAGTAAAAGAATGCTATAATAAAAAATAACTTGTTAAAATTATTACCATAATATTTTCCATTAAATTTTTCGCCAAGTATGATCAAGGTGTCTTGAATGCAAATATTAAAAAACGACTGGGCTCCTCTGTTGAGTGAAGAATTTACGCAACCGTATTATCGAAAGTTAAGGCAAAT
>DATAMA010000207.1:0-5447 GCA_036260765.1 Desulfobacteria bacterium
CAGCATCATCAGTTCGGTAGACCTTTTTGGCTTTTCCTTCATACATTTGTTCCTGTTTAACCGTCATTGTTTTTTCCTCCAAATCAGTCAATGTCAGCCGGTAGGTTACTCTAAAACACCGGTCCGTCGCAAAATGTAATCAATGTTCTTCGTATGGTAGCTGTAATCAAACAGTCCTTCAACCTCTGCAGGACTGAGTATCGCCATAATCTCCTGATCGCGCAGCACTAAATCCTTAAATTTCTCCTGGGTGCGCCAGGACTCCAGGGCATTGCGCTGCACCAGGGCATAAGCAGTTTCCCTGGCCGTACCCTTTTCTACCAGGGTAAGCATAACCCGTTGCGAAAAAATTAATCCCAACGTCTTTTCCATGTTTGCGTGCATATTTTCCGGATAGACGACCAGGTTTTTCACTACCCAGGTTAACTTGCTTAAGGTATAGTCCAAGGCAATCGTACTGTCGGGAATAATCACCCGCTCTACAGACGAATGCGTGATGTCCCGTTCATGCCATAAAGCAACGTTTTCCAAGGCAGCAACCGCGTTACCGCGTAAGACCCGGGCCAACCCAGCTACCCGTTCACAGGTAATCGGATTCTTTTTATGCGGCATCGCTGAAGAACCCTTTTGCCCTTTGGCGAAAGGTTCCTCTACCTCATGAATGTCGGTTCTCTGAAGGTTGCGCAGTTCCGTGGCAAATTTGTCCAGGGAAGAAGCAATAACTGCCAAAGTGGTCAGATATTCGGCATGACGGTCACGCTGCAGGATTTGGGTTGACGCCGGCGCCGGCTTTAAGCCAAGCTTGGCGCAAACATGTTCTTCGACCCTGGGATCAATATTGGCAAACGTGCCTACTGCACCGGAAATCTTGCCGACGGCGATATTCTTCCTCGCGTGTTGCATCCGCTCAATGTTCCGGTTGACCTCGTCATACCAAAGGGCGAACTTGAGGCCGAGCGTAACCGGTTCGGCATGGATGCCGTGGGTCCGCCCCATCATCATATAATCCTTATATTTTACGGCTTGCTCCTTGAGTACTGCGGCGAAGGTTTCCAGTTTTGCCAGGATAATATCTGCTGCTTCAACCATCTGCATCGCCAGGGACGTATCCAAGACATCAGATGAGGTCATCCCCAAATGGATGTACTTAGCTTCATCCCCCACATTCTCCGCTACATTGGTCAAAAACGCTAAGACATCATGCCTGGTGACTTCCTCGATCTCCGCAATCCTGTCCACTTGAAAAGCAGCCTTTGCTTTAATCACCTGAACAGCCTCAGTCGGGATCTTGCCTAATTCCGCCCATGCCTCACAGGCTAAAACCTCAATCTTTAACCACTTGCTGAACCGGCTCTCATCCGCCCAGATGGCGCCCATCTCAGGTAATGTATAACGTTCAATCATCGCTGTGCTACTCCCTTCAGACTAATCCCAATAACTCTGCCAACCTTTTTCCTGCAGCTTGGCATTCTTGGTTTGTACTTCCTGACAGAGCTTCGTTTTGTATGCCTGGATCTTTTGCCGATATTCAGGGTATTTCAGGCCTAAAATCTGTGTCGCAAGTATTCCTGCATTTTTGGCGCCGTCCACGCCCACGGTAGCAACCGGGATGCCGCTCGGCATTTGGACAATGGCATAAAGTGCATCCAAACCGCTAAGAGCCCCGCTTTTTACCGGTACCCCGATTACCGGCAGGCAGGTAGATGCGGCGATCACCCCCGGCAGATGAGCCGCTGCGCCGGCTGCCGCGATAATTACCTCCAAGCCCCGTTCTGCTGCACTCTGGGCATACTCGGTTGTTTGGGCCGGCGTACGGTGCGCTGAAGAAATAACCACTTCGTACGGTACGGCAAATTCATCCAATACCTTCATCGTTGCGCCCATCAGTTTGAGGTCAGAATCACTGCCCATGACAATTCCTACTAGTGCCACAATTATTCCTCCCAAAACATGTTGCCTAATATCTGAAAATCAAAAAAGCCCAATACGGATAGCTTTCACTTATCAGGGGTGAGTGAAACCTACCCGTCTGGGCTTTTATCCCTCCGGTGTAACCAGCACTTGCCGGCCTGCGCCACTTGAACCCTACAGCTATTTTGCAGTGAAAGCGTAATTGTAATACATGCCTGCAAACGCTAATGAACTCTAGGCGCACTTCCGCTCATAGTCAGGTCATTTACGGTGACCCGGTAGAAACTGGCGGACCATATTTCCGCGATTATATGAACAATTGTTTAATTTTTCTTGTGCAGTTTCATTTTAACACCGGGCCGCTACAGGGTCAAGCAAAAAGGTGAACATTATCACTCATCTCTTGTAAAACGTTCGGTTATTTACCGGCCTATTTTACGATACCCGTCAGCAGCAACCCCCCGTATACCAGCGCCACGATAAACCGGTATATGGCAAAGGGAGTAAGCTTAACCCGTTCCAACAGCTTCAAAAACCAGACAACGGCGAGCCAGGCAACAACGAAAGAGATCACAAAGCCGACCGCAAAGAAGCCTAAATCAGCGGCATGAAGCAAGTGATCCTTAATTGCCGACAACAGATCCAGGCCACTTGCCGCTACCATTATCGGGATTGCTACCAAGAAAGAAAACTCTGCTGCCGTCTTACGATCCAAACCGGCGATTAGCCCGCCGGAAATCGTGGCACCCGCCCGGGAAAAACCAGGCCACAGGGATAAACATTGGGCCACACCGATGCCGAACGCCTGGGGTATCGTTATCTGGTCCAGGTTTCCTGCAGTTACCCGTTTACCGATTCGCTCCGCAAAAATCATAAACAAGCCGCCAACTACCAAGCCAAGCAATACTGTTTTGGGAGAAAAAAGATAGTGCTTAATAAATTTATGCGTGGCCAGCCCTACTACTGATGCCGGGATCATTGCCACAAGGATATGTAACAAACTCAGACCGTTCGCCTTTCGCGGTGCGAGCGCGAACAGGCTTAATACCCGTTTTCGATAGAGGATCGCAATGGCCAGAATTGCCCCTAATTGGATAACGACCTCAAACGTCGATGCTACATCACCGGAAAAGCCTAATAGATTCCCCGACAGGATTAAGTGGCCGGTAGACGAAACCGGCAAGAACTCGGTTAACCCTTCGACGATCCCTTGAATTACGGCTACCAGATAACTCTCCATCCAAAATTCCTCCTCACAGAAATCTTAAACTCATTATTATTTAGTGTTTTATAGGCATATGACCCAACCTGTAAAGCATAAACATTTACCAAAAAGAGGAAATATTAAAGCAATATTCCGTTGGGGGTGATTATGTTAACCCGTCTAAAAGCCTTCTGGTCTCGCCTTATTAACCAAATCCTTAAGCTTAATTCAGAACACACTCCGCCATACAACGAAGAGCAAGAAATCCTTAAGCAACTGGAAAGAGCGAAGTACAAGCTTTCCCAAGCCTGGAAGAACCTCTCTCACGCCGATCCCGGTTATATAGATCTTGCGGTGATTGAGATACACCTGGCAGAAGCTGAATACAGCGTACTTAACCATAAATACCGCCTACTCAAGGAGAGCAACTGCCGGGATGGTTTTGAACTTAACCGCCTGCTCCCCTGGCTGTCGCCCTTGCACAACAACCGCCCGAGCTAAAGCTTTCGGGCGGTTGTTCTTATTATTCCCATTCAATTGTTCCGGGGGGCTTTGAGGTAATATCGTAAACTACCCGGTTAACTCCGCGTACTTCGTTGACAATTCTGTTCGATATTTTTTCCAGCAGATCGTATGGAAGCCTTGCCCAGTCTGCCGTCATCGCATCGTCACTGGTGACTGCCCGGATAACCACCGGGTAGGCATACGTCCGCTCATCCCCCATCACACCGACTGTCTGAATTGAGGGTAACACAGCAAAGGTTTGCCATAATTCACGGTACAAACCGGCTTTACGGATTTCATCCAATAAGATTGCATCCGCTTCGCGTAAGATGTCTAATTTTTTCTCAGTTAAATCGCCGATAATACGAATTGCCAGCCCTGGGCCAGGGAACGGTTGACGCCAGACGATATTCTCCGGTAAACCCAATTCTTCCCCAACAGCTCTAACCTCGTCTTTAAACAACGAACGCAACGGTTCAATCAGTTCGAACTGCATGTCTTCCGGCAGGCCGCCCACGTTATGGTGCGTCTTGATTGTCGCCGCAGTAGCAGTGCCGCTCTCTACAATATCGGGATATAGCGTTCCCTGTACGAGAAAGTCTATTTTCCCCAGCTTCTTCGCTTCATCTTCAAACAACCGGATGAATTCATTGCCGATTAACTTTCTTTTCCGTTCCGGCTCACTGACCCCGCCCAGCTTTTGCATGAACCGTTCCCGGGCATCGACAAAGACGAGGTTCATCTGAAATTGGCGCGTGAAGGTCTCCTTAACCTGTTCTGCCTCATCTTTACGCATAAAGCCATGGTCGACAAACACGCAGCTCAACTGGTCACCAATCGCCCGGTGAACCAGCACCGCCGCGACCGAGGAGTCTACACCGCCGCTCAACGCACATAAAACCTTTTTATCGCCAACCTTGCGGCGAATATTGGCAATTTGCTCCTCGACAAATGAACCCATCGTCCATTCGCCGCGGCAGCCGCAAATATCATATAAGAATCTTTCCAACATGGTTTGGCCGTTCGGAGTGTGCTTAACCTCCGGATGAAATTGCACTCCGTACAGGCGCCGTTCGGAATTGGTAATCGCCGCAGCGGGGGTATTTTTGCTGTCTCCGGTTACGACAAAGCCCTCCGGCAGTTTTTCCACTGAATCACCGTGGCTCATCCAGACCTGAATTTCTTCTGCCAGGTTCTTAAACAGGCCTTCTACTCGATCCACATGCATCAGCGTCTTGCCGTATTCCCTCACGCCGGCCTTGGATACCTTGCCGCCTAATTGATGTACCATCAGCTGCATACCGTAACAAATACCTAAAATTGGTACACCAAGTTCATAAATCCCTGGATCGCAGTAGGGGGCATTTTCACCGTAAACACTCAGCGGTCCACCGGAAAAAATAATTCCCTTGGGATTCATCGCCTTAAGTTTTTCCAGGGGAATATTATATGGAACCATTTCCGAGTAAACATTTGCTTCCCGCACTCGTCGGGCGATCAGCTGGCTGGGAGAACATGGGCTATTATAATGAGGCTAATTCAAAACGATAAATGAGGTTTAGCAGGCGCATGCTTGAATTGGCTGCGCCTTTTGACTATAATTGGTTGCAAAGCTTGTCGAGTGTCAGGTGTGAAAGGAAAGACAAAATGAAGCATGAATTAGTCGTTGTTTTGGACTTTGGCGGGCAGTATAACCAGCTAATCGCCCGACGAGTGCGGGAAGCAAATGTTTACTCGGAAATGGTTCCATATAATATTCCCCTGGAAAAACTCAAGGCGATGAATCCCAAGGGAATTATTTTTTCCGGTGGACCGCTGAGTGTTTACG
>DATAMA010000218.1:0-7166 GCA_036260765.1 Desulfobacteria bacterium
TTGACATGTCCCCGGCAATGATCGGCACGGTTCCGATGTATGATGCCATTGGGTATCTGGATAAAGAGCTGAAGGACATCACTGCACAGGAATTCTTGGCGGTAGTCGAAAAACATGCTCAAGATGGAGTCGACTTCATGACGATACACTGCGGGTTAAACCGCCAGACGGTGGATCATTTTAAGCATAACCGAAGGATTACAAACATCGTCTCCCGCGGCGGCTCCCTGCTCTATGCCTGGATGGAAATGAACAAAGCCGAAAACCCCTTTTATGAATATTTCGACCAGGTGCTGGAAATTTGTGCTCAATACGATGTTACCCTCAGCTTAGGTGATGCCTGCCGACCAGGTTGTTTGGCGGATGCAACCGATGCGACCCAAATTTCCGAACTTATTGTCTTGGGTGAGCTCACCCAGCGCGCCTGGCAACGCAATGTGCAGGTGATGATCGAAGGGCCAGGCCATGTCCCTTTGAATGAAATTGTCGCCAATGTACAACTGGAAAAGAAGCTGTGTCATGGCGCCCCATTCTATGTTTTAGGGCCGCTGGTTACGGATATTGCTCCCGGTTATGATCACATTACCAGCGCTATCGGCGGGGCCGTTGCCGGGGCCGCCGGCGCCGATTTTTTGTGTTATGTAACTCCTGCCGAACACCTAAGACTTCCTACCCTTGATGATATGAAAGAGGGAATTATGGCCGCAAAAATTGCGGCGCATGCTGCTGATATTGCCAAGAGAGTACCGGGGGCGGCCGAGTGGGATCAGGCCATGAGCAGTGCCCGGCAAGCTTTAGATTGGACCAAAATGTTTGAATTAGCGCTGGACCGGGAAAAAGCCGAACGGTACCGGCGTGAATCGATGCCAACTCATGCCGACAGCTGTACAATGTGCGGTGAAATGTGCTCAATGCGCCTAATGAATAAGCTTAAGGAGAAATAAAGGCTGTCAATCCAGTGAAGATAAGGAGATTGAGATGAGTAAAAAGTATGTTTATCTCTTCACCGAGGGCAAAGCAGAAATGCGCAGTCTTTTAGGCGGTAAAGGGGCAAACCTGGCGGAGATGACCAATATCGGTTTGCCTGTTCCACCGGGACTAACAATTACTACCGATGCTTGCAACGAATACTACCGAAACTCCCAACAAATGCCGTTGGGACTGATAGATCAGGTACTCACAGCTTTACAAGAAGTTGAACGTAAGTCAGGCAAAATATTCGGTGACGCCGGCAATCCCTTGTTGGTGTCTGTCCGTTCAGGCGCCAAGTTTTCCATGCCAGGTATGATGGACACGATTCTTAACCTGGGACTCAACGATAATACACTTACCGGCTTAACTCGGGGCACTGCAAACGAACGTTTTGCGTTAGACAGTTACCGCCGGTTTATCCAGATGTTTTCGGATGTAGTCCTGGAGCTGGAAAACTACCAGTTTGAAATTGCGCTGGAGAAGGCCAAACGCAATCAAGGGGTCCGCTTTGATCACGAACTGTCAGTCGATAGCCTGCAGAACCTGATTGCTGAATATAAGCAGATCGTCGAACGCTCTACCGGAAGCCCCTTCCCCCAAGATCCGCTGGCCCAGTTAGAACAGGCTATTGTTGCGGTATTTCGCTCTTGGAATAACGACCGAGCGATTATCTACCGTAAGTTGAACAATATTCCGGATAATTTAGGCACAGCCGTCAATGTCCAAACTATGGTGTTTGGTAATCTTGGTTCAGACTCCGGTACTGGCGTGGCTTTCACCCGTAATCCTTCGACCGGGGAGAAAGCCCTTTACGGTGAATATTTGCTCAATGCCCAAGGAGAAGATGTAGTAGCCGGCATCCGAACACCGCAGCCCATTACCTCCCTAGCTCAGGAAAATCCTGCTGTTTACCGCCAATTCGTCCAGACGGCCGACCTTCTGGAAAAACATTACCGCGATCTGCAGGATATCGAGTTTACCATCGAACGCGGTAAACTATACATGCTGCAAACTCGTAACGGCAAGCGTACAGCTGCTGCTGCAATTAAAGTAGCTGTCGACTTGTGCGCCGAAGGGTTAATCACCAGAGAAGAAGCACTTACCCGGATCGAGCCTGGACAGTTGGATCAGTTGTTACATCGGCGGATAGACCGAGCCGCTAAATTAGAGGTAATTGCCAAGGGTCTTCCTGCTTCACCCGGCGCAGCTTCGGGCAAGATAGTTTTTGATGCCGATACTGCCGAAAAACTGGGGCAAGCCGGTGAAAGGGTTATTCTGGTGCGCACCGAAACTACTCCCGATGACATTCATGGAATAGTTGCCGCCCAAGGAATTTTAACCAGCCGGGGTGGTATGACCAGTCATGCCGCCGTCGTCGCCCGGCATATGGGCAAACCGTGCGTCTGTGGCTGTGAACTTCTAAAAATAGACTATGCTAATCAGCAAGTAAGCGTGGATAATTTGACGCTTAAGCAAGGTCAGCTAATCTCAATCGACGGTGCTACCGGACGGGTCATTCTCGGAGTGGTTCCTCTGATTGATCCCGAGTTATCCGAGGAATTCCGCCAGTTATTAAGTTGGGCCGATAACTTTCGTCACCTTCGCGTAATGGCTAATGCTGATAATCCGCCTGATGCCCAAAAAGCACGTGATTTCGGGGCCGAAGGGATTGGCCTGGTTAGAACTGAACACATGTTTATGGATCCCGTCCGAATTCCCATCGTCCAAGAAATGATCTTATCTGAAAATGTTCAAGAACGAGAAGCTGCTCTCGCCAAATTACTGCCGATGCAACAAGGAGATTTTTACGGTATTTTACAAGCCATGGCCGGGCTTCCAGTGATTATTCGTCTACTTGATCCTCCATTGCACGAGTTTTTACCCCGTTCAGAGGATTTAGCGCTTGAAATTGCCCAGCTTAAGTTCACCGGTGGCGACCCAGCCGAAATTTCTGACAAAGAAGGTCTACTGCGCAAAGTACGCTCCCTTTCCGAATTCAATCCGATGTTAGGCCACAGGGGCAGCCGTCTGGCGATTACTTATCCTGAGATATACGCAATGCAATGTAGGGCTATCTTTCAAGCCTCGGCACAGTTGGTAAAGGAAGGTTTGGAAATTCATCCTGAGATCATGATGCCGTTAATCATTAACGACTCTGAGCTGGCTTTGCTGCGTGACCTGACAAGGCAAATGGCCCAGGAAGTGATGCGACAATTTAATGTTACTTTTACGTATAAATTTGGCACCTGTATCGAGGTTCCCCGCGCATGTTTAACTGCTGACGCCATCGGCGCCTTGTCCGATTTCTTCTCTTTCGGTACCAACGACCTCACCCAGACCACCTTAGGGTTTAGCCGGGATGATGCGGAGGGCAAGTTCTTGCCGGCATATTTAGAAAAAGGTGTCCTTACCAATAACCCGTTTCAGGTTCTGGACCGCGATGGAGTAGGCAAGTTGATTAATACCGGGGTCAATTTAGGGCGGACAGCCAATCCTCAACTGGAGGTAGGCATTTGTGGAGAACAGGGCGGAGAACCGAATTCAATTGAATTTTGCCACCTGGTAGGGATGAACTACGTTAGTTGTTCCCCTTATCGTGTTCCCATTGCCCGTCTCGCCGCGGCCCAGGCCGCAATAAATAACCGCAAATAAGAATACAACTTTAGCACAGTGTAAAATCACCATAAAACACCCCAATCCGGACATCGAAAACGACTACAGTCAATATAATTAACGATAGAGTAGATCTCCCAAAATAAATCAGTGGGAGGTGTTGATGTGTAGTCAAACCCAGTAACTGACAAGCAACCAATTTTAACGGAGAGGGAGATGTGAATGGACGATTATTCTGTGCTTGGTTTCCTGGCGGCCTTTTGGCTGGTATCGGTAGCTGTCGTTCTTGTCTATTACGTTTTTGTTTCGCTGGGGTTGTACCGAATGGCTAAAAGCTCGGACCTTGAAAATCCATGGTTGGCCTGGCTTCCCTTCGGCAACACATACATTATGGGCGCGATTGTAAAGGAAATGGATTTCATTGGTCAGCATATTACCAATCTCGGAATCATTTATCTCGTTAGTCCATTTATTGTAGCTATCGCTTCTGCTATTCTATCGTTGATTCCTATCTTGGGATGGCTAGCAAGTTTTGCATTGTCGATTTTGCTTTTGGTATTTAGTATCATGGTGCTTTACAAGATGTTTAAGTGTTTTGTTGGGGAAAAGGCCGTGCTCTACACTATTTTAACTATTATAATTCCGTTTGGGGCCCCTGTTTGCTTCATGAAGGCCGGAAGCAACCCCCGTCTAAACGATAGCACTCTAAGCTAAAAGCGCGGTAATCTAAGATTCTCGAAAAACAGGCATTCACGCAAATTCCTGCCGTCCAATGACGCCGGACTACGTGAATGCCTGTTTCGATTATTTCGGTAACGTACCCAAGGCCTTCCGTATGTAACGATGACAATTATGTGGAAACGACGGCTGAGCGAACATTAAAATGCATTGATTATGGATGACGTTCATTCCATTCTGTTTACAGAAGTCAATCGCTGCGTGTGATTCAGCTCCTTGCTGGATCCAGATATGTTTAATCCCCGCGGCAGCGGCCGCCCTTACCACCTTTTCCGTTTGCTTCGGCGGCACCAGGATAACAGCTCCACTAACTTTTTGTGGCAGGGCTTGAATACTCCCGAAGCAAGCCTCTCCGTCGATCTGATCGGTGTTCGGATTAACTGCAAATAATCGGTAACCCTTGGCCCTTAGACTTTTGTACAACCGATTTGAGAACTTGTTAGGCGACCGGGATACCCCAACAACAGCCAATGTTTTCTGTTCCAGGAACTTGGTGATTTCTGCCATTGTAGTCATAAATACATACCCCTTTTTCCCATAAGCGGCTTTCGCCATTATTATTAATTAAAAACTATTCACAGTAATAATTTTGTGTTCGAAAACATTTTCCGCCCTTATTTTCCCATTTTCCCCTTGATATCCCACTTTGGTGTAGCTACCATTGTATTAAAAAGGGACAAAGGGGAGACCAGAGATGAAGGCTAAACTTGCTTTCTTATCATATCTAATAGTGATTATGGCTCTTGCGATCGTGATAAATCATGATAAACCTGTTCAAGTTTCCGCCTTGCAAAGACAACAGTCAGAAGGCCACGTAGACCTAAAGGTTGAACAATCAATTACGGAAAAATTTCTAAATACAAAAACTGAAGATAACGGTCTTTCATGGACGGACTATCATACTATCGCCCATGCGCTGGGGAGTATTGAAAATAAAAGGGCGACGAACAGCTTGGAGGCTATGGCTGTAAATTACGAAGTAAACAATATGCGGATATTCGAGACAGATTTAATTCTTACTTCTGATCGCAAACTGGTCGCTCGACACGACTGGCTTGCCTATTTGTATAAGCTACTTGGTGAGTATTCACTTAAAGGTAAAAAGTCAGTTCCACTTACTTATAACGAGTTTATTCATCTTAAACCGCACAATAAATTTGAACCGATGGACTTTGAGATGCTCGCCAACATCCTGAAGAATCATAAAGATATCTATGTTATTACCGATACAAAATTAACCAAACCAGAGGATATTAAGGAACAGTTTAATATCATTGTTGATACCGCCACAAAGGTTGACCCGAAAATTTTAGACCGCCTAATTATCCAGGTTTATAATGAAGCGATGTATAAAGAAGTGACCTCCATTTACCCATTTAAAAATATTATTTATGCTGTTTACATGAATAATGATAGTGAAGATAAAGTTACCCAATTTTCGCAGAAAAATCATATTCAAGTGGTAGCAATCCCCACTAACAGAGTTACTCCGCAGTTTGTGGCTAAACTCGCAAAATACAATATTAAGACCATAGTCCATTCTGTTAACACCGAGGAAGATCAAACTGTTTATAAGGCTATGGGGGCGTGGGCAGTTTATAGCGATTACCTAATTGGCTTATAAGTCTTTAAAACACTAATTACATGCTTCACCACTAGCCCCCGCTTATATGCGTTACGACGGCTGTTTTAGCTATCGCCGGTTTGATTTTCCCAGTGTTATTCTCTATGGTATCGATGTCAATCTTTTGGGAATGAACAGTATGGGTCCATTCCTTATTTTTATGGGTGAACAAACCGATTACGCTCAGAGGGAGCCATGATAATCCAAAAAACTGATACCAGACTAAACCTAATAATCTACGTAATTTAACCCGTTCCAGAATCATAATAAACGCAACGCTCGGTGGAAGTATCCACTGGATTACAAACAAAGCAATCCAGACGTATTTAGGAAAAAATACTCCTGAATGAAGCCAGTTAAAAACATAAACATAAGGGGTTAGTGCAAGGACAATATTTACTACTAGCGTAAAGTAAGAAAGTAGAATTCTGGAAGGCTGCAATAAATAGAGTATGCAGTCAAGAGCGGCAACATCTCCCTTAAGAACCATTCGCTTAAACAAAGGTTTGATGTATCGAAAAGCGACATCCCAATGGCCTTGCATCCAGCGTAGTCTTTGATTCCACGATGCCTGAAATCCAATCGGTTTTTCATCATACACTTTGGCGTAGTGAGCCCAAACCGGTCTAATACCATGAAGCACAGACTTCATCGTGAATTCAAGGTCCTCAGTTAAACTGGTGGCATTCCAACCTAAGTCCTTTAACGTACTGATCTCAAAGCACATACCGGTTCCACCTAAGGCATTCGGAAGACCTAAGCGATAACGAGCCAATTGCCACATTCTTCCCATAAACCAGTAGGCGATTGCGTATGAAATTGAAACCCAGGAGTCATCCGGGTTTTTGGAATCCAGGTACCCCTGAATAACTTTGTGACCCTTGCAAAGCATGTCATTCATTGATAGTAAATAATTATGTGAAATTACATTATCAGCATCAAGTACCACTACAGCGTCAAACTTCTCGTCCATTTTAAATAGCCGTTCGAACATCCATTGTAGTGCATAACCTTTTCCTCTGGCGCCATCATTTTTACGCTCAAAAGCAAGCACACCGTTTTCTTTTACAACCTGAACCGTGTTATCTGTGCAGTTGTCGCAGATTACCATAATCCTGTACAAATCTTCAGGGTAATCCTGTTTTTGTATTGAACGAATAACCCCTTCCACTACTCTCTCTTCGTTGTGAGCAGCAATGATTACCGCAAACTTTTTACT
>DATAMA010000001.1:0-4810 GCA_036260765.1 Desulfobacteria bacterium
TTGTATTTCTGGATGCGGCCAAGGGTGAATACCTCGAATATTTGGACTTAGTCATACCACTTATTGCCCCAAGAGGGTTATTGGTTGTAGATAATGTCTTGTTTCGCGGCTGGGTTGTGCCAGGCGCTCAATATGATGCAAAATATAACCGAATGGTCGCAAAGATGCGGGAATTCGTCCAGCGCTTAACCCGTAACCCCCAATTTTCCACGAGTATTCTCCCGTTGGGAGACGGAGTGGCGGTAAGCGTGCGAAAGTAGGGTATGAAGATGGTGAGAAGACGTCCGGAATTATTAGCCCCGGCAGGGGATTTGGAAAAACTGAAAATGGCCGTTGTCTATGGCGCCGATGCGGTTTACCTGGCCGGCAAGGACTTTGGCCTGCGGGCTTATGCCGGTAACTTTACCCGGGACCAAATGCGTAAAGGGGTGGAGTTTGCTGCAGGTCATGGCGTTAAGGTCTATGTGACCGTAAATATTTTTCCCCATAATGCGGATTTGGCACAGCTGCCGGAGTATTTAACCGATTTGGCTGAGCTTGGGGTTAACGGCTTGATCGTTGCTGATCCCGGGGTGGTAAATTTAGTGCTGAAACACGTACCGCAGTTGCCGGTGCACTTAAGTACTCAGGCCAATACCACTAATTACGCCAGTGCAGATTTTTGGTTTTCTCTCGGGGTAAAAAGGATTGTTTTGGCCAGGGAGCTATCCATTCAGGAAATACAGGAAATCCGCAACAAGGTGGCCGGCGAACTGGAAATTTTCGTGCATGGAGCGATGTGCATGTCTTATTCCGGCCGCTGTCTGCTCAGCAACTACCTCGCGGGACGTGATGCAAACCGCGGGGAGTGTGCTCAACCCTGCCGTTGGGGTTACGCTCTGGCGGAAGAAAAACGGCCCGGTCAGTATTTCCCGCTTGAAGAAGACACGCGGGGTACATATATTTTTAATTCGTACGACCTGTCATTGCTGGAACATATTCCTGAGCTTGTCGAGTTAGGTCTCGACAGTTTTAAAATTGAAGGAAGAATGAAGAGTGTTAATTATGTCGCGACGGTCGTTAAGGCTTACCGACAGGCATTGGACGCTTATCTGGCGGATCCGGACGGATATCGTTTTGATCCCGGTTTAGCCCAGGAAATCGTCAAGGTTAGCCACCGCGACTATTCCACCGGCTTCTTATTTGGACGCCCGGGCGCAGAGGCCCATAATCTTGTGACTTCGGGTTATCGCCGGGAGTATGATTTCGTTGGGGTTGTCAAAGCATACGATTCGGGCCGCGGCATGGCCCTGGTCGAACAACGGAACAAGTTTTCCGTTGGGGATAAGCTTGAATTTACCGGGCCCAATACGGAACCCCTGGGACAAAGCCCGGAGAAGATGTATGACGAGGGCTTTGCAGCAATCGAAGCGGCACCGCACGCTCAGCAGCAGGTCTGGATTCCGGTTGATGCACCGGTGGAGGTTTACAGCCTGGTACGTAGGGAAAGAAGCGTAGCTACGGTTTCTTAACCTGGTTAGAGTTTGAGTTGAGGCTTAAATAAAGCAAGTCAAAAGGGGTTTTAGAGTTATCGTGACGGATTGTGTAATCAACCTGCGGGTTAAGACCGAGGACATTGCTTTTCTGGTACAAGTCATGGAAGGACATGGTCATCTTGGCGTCGTAACAACCACAAATCCCCAATCGGGGGAGGTTGTCATTTCGGTAACACCGGATACTTACGCGGAAGTAATGTTTGTGCTTAAAAATATTCCGATTCAAGTTCAGTTTGATGTTTAATGAATAAAGGAGTAGGGACATACGATTGGTGTCCTTACTCCTTTTACTTTACTCATCCTGGTCGGTAATTTCCGTTGATTTTGGGATGCGTCCGGCCCGTTTTGCCGATTCCCTGAGCAGATACTCAATATGGGCGTTAACGGAGCGAAATTCATCGGCGGCCCAACGTTCCAAAACGACATAGAGGTTAGGGTCAAGTCTGAGGGGAAACTGTTTTTTACTCATCTTCAGATCCTTACTGCGGTTTAGTAAACCGTCCCGGTATTTACCACCGGTTGAGCAGCCCGTTCGGATACGATGGTCACCATCAGATTGTTGGCCATTGCGGCCTTGCGTTCATCATCAAGTTTTATCGTGCTGTCTTTTTCCAGCTTTTCGATGGCCATTTGCACCATCCCGATCGCGCCGTCGACAATAATTTTGCGGGCGGAGAGAATTGCAGAAGCTTGCTGACGCTGTAACATTGCCCCGGCGATTTCGGTTGAGTAGGCAAGATGAGTAAGGCGGGCTTCTTTTACTTCGACGCCGGCAACGCTGAGACGTTGCTGGAGCTCTTCACCAAGCTTGGCCGCGACCTCCTCTGTGTTACCGCGCAGGGAATAACCGCTGTGTTCAAAACTGTCGTATGGATATAGGCTGGCCACATGGCGTAAAGCCGTTTCACTTTGAATTTCGACAAATCTCTCGTAGTTTTCCACATCGAACAGGGCTTTGGCGGAGTCCACAACCCGGAAAACGACTACGGCTGCAATTTCGACGGGATTGCCTTCAACGTCATTTACTTTTAGTTTTTTGCTGTCAAAATTGCGGACCCGCATGGAAATGTTCTTACGGACGGTAAACGGTGCACCTAGCCATAAACCTGGCTTGCGGGTCGTACCGAGGTAGTGGCCGAAAAATAGTAGGGCTTTGGCCTGGTTGGGCTGGACCATGTAGATTCCGGTTGACAAGATGACAAAAAGCAGGGTTAGCAAAACTCCGGCAATAATACTCTCTGCCCCGAAGGACAAGACTGCACCGAAAAGGATTACAATCATACCGACCAGCCCCAAAAAACCGTTGATCGATTTGGCTATATACTCTTGCATGAGAACTTCCCCCTTTTCTTCTTACCGCTATTTATTACCAGTATATTAATGTGATATCACTAAGATGTCAAGTATTAATTATAATTAATACTTGACTTAGTCAGTTAAGAGTCCGAGTTAGTTGCAATTTCTTGTCGATGACAGGCACGAAAAACGTCCCTTTCTCATATTATCTACAACATCGGAAAATGTGGGAGGGGATTTATTGTGTTAATTGAGCTTCTGGCGGTTGTGCTAAAAGGTGGACTTCCGTTTGCCAGGTTGTTGGTCTCATATATTAATAACAATGCCTTTCCCCAACCCTTAAGTGAAAAAGAGGAAGCCTATTATCTAAGCCGGCTGGGTAACGGCGATGAGGCCCGTAATAAACTGATTGAGCATAATTTACGCTTGGTTGCACACATTACTAAGAAATTTGACGGCACCGGCGAAGATAGTGACGACTTAATCTCGATTGGCACAGTTGGGCTGATCAAGGCGATCAATACCTTCGATCCTCAAAAGGGTACAAAGCTGGCGACTTATGCAGCCCGCTGTATTGAGAACGAAATTTTGATGCACTTACGCTCGCTGAAAAAAAGCCGCGGGGAAGTATCATTGTATGACCCGATTGGGGTAGATAAAGAAGGCAATGAAATTACCCTGATTGATGTGTTGGGCACGGAGCCTGACGCAGTATCCGATATGGTTGAAAGCTATTTTGAGCAGAAGCACCTCCTGGAAAAGGTTGCGACCCTTTCGAAACGGGAACGCACCGTATTGGAGTTGCGCTATGGACTACGGGGCAGCAGGAGCACGCAGCGGGAAATCGCCAAGCGTTTAGGGATCTCGCGTTCCTACGTTTCACGCATCGAAAAAAGGGCAATTCAAAAACTTTTTGACGAACTTACACAAGAGGGCTGATACGGCGGTAGATTCAGTAGCATATAGTAAGAATGTTAGTGTATAATAAAACTTGTTATAGATTTCCACATGGAGGACATATGCTTTCGTTTTTGCGCCCAAGTATGTGTGTCGGTTCACTCGACAGTATTTCACCAACTCAATTACAACAGTTAAACATTAAAGGTCTGATCATTGACCTTGACAATACAGTCACACCCTGGAATGACCTGGAGGTTGGGCCCAAGGTAACCGCTTGGTTTAAGCGACTGGCGTCGTATGGGATTAAAAGCTGTGTAGTATCCAATAATTCCGAACAGCGGGTTGCGGCGGTGGCCAATGTGTTAGGGATACCTTTTATCCATAAAGCATCCAAGCCGCATCGCCGTTCTTACTATCGCTCAATGGAGATAATGGAAACAAAGCGGGACAATACGGCAGTAATTGGCGACCAGTTGTTTACGGATATTTTAGGCGGTAATCGTTTGGGCTTGTTTACCATCCTTGTTGTCCCCATCAGCGAACGGGAGTGGATTGGCACAAGGGTAATGCGGCTTTTTGAACGTCTTGTTTTTTGGTCGCTCGGTCCACTCGATCGGGGAAATACCCGTTAGCGCTGAATTCTTCGTTCCGATTTAAAACAGTCTTTAGGGCTGTTTTTTAATAAAGGGGGAATAACAGGTGGATATTGACGCCACTACCAGGCTGTTAGGCTTGATTGGTTACCCCATTGGTCACTCTTTATCTCCTGAAATGCACAATCGAGCTTTAGAAGCGGCGAAGTTAAAGTATTGCTACCTGCCTCTGCCGGTGACGCCAGGTACTTTGGGACAAGCTATCACGGGTTTAAAGGCGATTGGCGTCCGCGGTTTTAATGTAACAATTCCCTATAAGGAACGGGTAATGGCTTATCTTGATGAAATTGACGCTGAAGCAGCGCTTATCGGCGCTGTCAATACAGTCGTAAATGATGATGGGCACCTAATTGGCTATAACACCGACGGTAAAGGATTTTTACGTGCTGTCCAGCAAGAACTCGGATTTAAACAGGAGAGCGATTG
>DATAMA010000017.1:0-5615 GCA_036260765.1 Desulfobacteria bacterium
CCCGGTACCTCTCCAGATGGAAGACTGGTAGAAATTACTGAGCTGCCTGGACACCCTTGGTTTGTTGCGTCTCAGTTTCATCCGGAGTTTCGTTCGCGTCCAAACAGGCCTCAACCGTTGTTTAGAGAGTTTATCGACGCTATTTTAAAAACAAAGCACAACTAACCAACTTTGAGGACTTGTAAATTCTTTTTGGGATTTCTGGAAAATCAGGAGGAACTTTGCAGCTTACCCCGAAATAAAATAACGTCGAGTTTACCGACGATTAGGAGGGGAAACAGTGGCACCAAAGATTCTCGTCGTAGATGACCAGATGGGTGTACGCCGCCTTCTCTTTGAAGCATTCAAAGAGGATGGGTATGACGTCGACATGGCAGCAAGTGGCCTTGAGGCCATTAACAAGGTGAGGACTTCCTCACCGAAGTTGGTGCTAATGGACATGAAAATGCCAGGGATGAACGGCTTGGAGGCATTGCGGGAAATAAAAAAGATTAACCGCAATTTGGCAGTAATCATGATGACTGCTTATGGCGAACTTGACGTTATCAATCAAGCATTGAAGCTTGGGGTAAAAACGTGCATCAATAAACCCTTTGATCTTAACGAATTAAAGTCGCTGATCGAGCAGATTTTAAGTGAACAGCAGGTTGGCTGAGCGAAAATAATCAAACGGTAAAATCCGGGTTAAAATAAGTTAAAGATTTTATTCCGAGAACGAGGAGGTCTTGTTAGGTGTCTTTAGTAACGGTTGCTGAGCTGTTGGCGAAAGCTGAAAAAGGCGGATATGCCGTTGGTGCGTTCAATTGTAATAACATGGAGATTGTTCAGGCAATTGTCGAGGCTGCCGAGGCAGAGCGGGCGCCGGTAATTATTCAGGCTAGTCAGGGCGCAATCAAGTATGCGAGCCTGGATTATATCACGGGTATGACAAAGACCGCAGCTGCTAAATCAAGTGTGCCAATTGCCTTACATCTTGATCACGGTACGAGTTTTGAGCAGTGTATGCAATGCATTCGGTCTGGATTTACTTCAGTTATGATCGATGGGTCGAAGCTTCCTTTACCGCAAAACATCGAACTGACGAATAAAGTTATCGCAGTTGCCCATGCTGTCGGTGTATCGGTGGAGGGTGAACTTGGCAAGATCGGCGGTACTGAAGATGATATCACGGTCAGTGCCCGAGAAGCATTGTTTACTGACCCAGAAGAAGCAAAGCAGTTTGTAGCGGCGACAGGTGTTGATTCCCTAGCAATTGCAATCGGTACTGCACATGGACGTTACAAAGGTGAACCTAAGCTTGACTTTGACAGGCTGCAAAAGGTTCGTGCGGTCGTCACTGTGCCGATAGTCCTACATGGCTCTTCCGGTGTACCGGATGATGCTATCCGTGAAGCTGTCCGGCTTGGCGTACGGAAAGTCAACATTGACACTAATATTCGGGAAGCGTTTGTTAACGCAGCTCGGAAGGTAATGAATGAAAAACCGAACGAGATAGACCCGCGCAAGGTCTTGGGACCGGCCCGGGCTGCAGCTGTGGAGTTAATTCGAACAAAAATCAAAGTGTTTGGCAGCTCCGGAAAAGCCTAATTAATCAGGGAACAGACTGACTGTTCCCTTTTCCTATACCTATAAAATAGGGAGATGAGCCGTTTTGCGACTGTTTATCGATACGGCCAATATCGAGGAGATTAGGGCGGCTAACTCGCTTGGGGTTATCAGTGGTGTAACAACAAATCCATCCCTAATCGCGAAGGAAGGCAGAGATTTTCGCCAAGTAATCAAGGAAATCAGCGGTATTGTTGATGGACCGATTTCGGCAGAGGTAGTAAGCCTCAACGCCGACGAAATGGTCGCTGAAGCAAGGAAACTTGCGGCAATTCATCCCAATATCGTCATTAAGATTCCGATGATTGGCGAAGGCTTAAAAGCGACGAAGGCCTTAAGTGATCTAGGGATTAAGACTAACGTTACGCTGGTTTTTTCCGCTGTCCAGGCGTTGCTTGCAGCCCGTGCAGGGGCTACTTATGTCAGCCCGTTTCTGGGCAGACTTGACGATATCGGCCAAGATGGCATAAGCTTACTTAGGGACATCATCACAATATTTGCAGTCCATTCGCTCAAGACGGAGGTCATTGCCGCAAGTATTCGCCATCCGGTTCATGTACTGGAGGCGGCAAAAGTCGGCGCCAATATTGCGACTGTTCCTTATAAAATTATCCTACAGATGGTCGAACATCCCCTGACAACTGCAGGATTAGACAAGTTTCTGGCAGATTGGGGAAAATTGCGTAGCAAGTGAGAATCCCAAGATGAAGTGGCAAGAAATTATAGCTTATTAGGAGGAGAACCAGTTTTGGAAAGAGAATTGACACTGGAATTTTGCAGAGTTACGGAAGCAGCGGCATTAGCTTCTGCTCGGTGGATGGGCAGAGGTGACAAAGAGGCCGCCGATGGAGCTGCTGTCGAAGCAATGCGGGCAGTGTTTGATACTATTCGTATTGATGGTGTAGTGGTTATCGGTGAAGGAGAAATGGACGAAGCTCCGATGCTCTACATTGGGGAACAGGTTGGAACCGGGGAAGCACCAAAAGTTGACATCGCGGTTGATCCGTTAGAAGGAACAAACGTGGTAGCGAAGGGTTTGACCGGGGCAATTGCCGTGCTTGCTGTTGCGGAGCGGGGCTGTCTGTTGCATGCACCTGATATGTATATGGATAAGATTGCTGTTGGGCCTAAAGCAGCAGGCTGTATCAACATTGATGCTCCGGTTGAGGAGAACCTTAAAAATGTCGCCAAGGCGTTAGGCAAAGGGGTTAACGACCTCTCGGTCGTAATTCTGGACCGCCCGCGTCATCAGAAAATAATTGAAGAAGTACGTCGCTGCGGGGCGCGGATTAACCTTATTTCGGACGGCGATGTTTCTCCCGCCGTCGCGTGTGCCTTCGAAGGTACCGGAGTTGATATTTTGATGGGTGTCGGCGGAGCTCCGGAAGGGGTACTTGCCGCTGCAGCACTCAAGTGCCTCGGCGGAGAGATGCAAGGCAGATTATGGCCGGAGAACGATGAAGACATTGCCCGTGCCGCCAGGTTGGGCATTTCGGATGTCAAAAAGCTGTTAACGATGGATGACTTGGTAAAAGGCGATGACGTAATTTTTGCAGCGACCGGTATTTCCAATAGCAGTCTGCTGGAAGGAGTTCGTTTCACCGCTGACGGCGCCTATACCCACACGGTAATTATCAGGGGTAAAAGTGGTACGGTTCGTTTTGTAAAAGCCGTTCATCACTTTGACAAAAAGCCTCAATATGCAATGAAAGGTGCTTGCCGGTAAGCACTTTAGATGTCTATCCTAGAGCCGCCTTGACTAAACTATTTGACAAGTTTATACTCATGACAAGAACCTTCTTCATAAACGAAGAAGGTTTTTGTCATAAATGTTCGTTTCTTGGTAAGGAGAAAAAATGAAGAGCTTTGCCCGGTTGACGCGTTATTATGTACTTAAGTTTCTGCGGCTCAAGGGAACTCCCTGGAAGGTAGCCCTTGGTTTTACTGTCGGCGCCTGTGTTAATTTTTACCCAACGTTTGGCCTGGGCACAGTAATAGCCGGTCTTATTGCCGGAGCGGTTAATATAAACATTGCTGCCGCGGTATTGGGGGATCTGGTATTTAAGTCATTTTTTCCCTTGTTTTTTTATTTTAATTTGCTAATGGGTAACTACATCCTAGGCGCAAGGGCCAACCATATCCACCGGACGATTTACCTGATTAAACACTTAACTTTATCCAACTTGCATTTTATCGGCAAAGCCTTTTTTCTCGGAGCCTTGCTCAACACGCTAATGCTCGGGATTAGCGTGTTTATCTTAGTGTACCTGCTTCTTGTGCGCTACCGCCTGCCGCTTGCTCGCTGGGTATACAAGCTCAAAAAGTAAGCGCGGAATCACTTTGGCATAACCCTTCCTTTGTTTGGCAATACTAGCGGGTAATGGATTTTACTCCTGAGATTGCGAGAGAGGAAAGGGGATTTCCAAGTTGCTAAAATTTCGTAAAGCCTGGCTTATTGTTGGGCTGGTTGTTGCATTACTGGTGCTAATCAAGGATCGTCCGCTGGTCAAAGCGGAACTCCCGGTGCAAGCGGTGGTGACGGGGAAAGTAGCTGTAAAAGCAACTGCAACCAGCGATGTTGTCAATGGACAAGTGTTGCAGTTACCACCGGTCAAGCAGCGTTCCGGCAGTGCCCTGCAGGTTGCTGGGTCTCCAGGTCAGAAATTCAGCTGGCCGCTTTATGGCCCGATTACCTCGCGATTCGGCAGGCGGAATGCTGAATTCCACACCGGTGTAGATATTGCTGCCAATCTAGGGACGGATATTACCGCCGCACGGGCAGGAAAGGTAGTATTTGCCGGTTGGCAAGGCGGTTACGGCAGGGTAGTAAAACTCGATCATGGCGATGGGACGTCCACTCTTTATGCCCATACTTCAAGACTGTTAGTAAAGCTTGGCCAAAAAGTCGCGCAAGGAGAAGTTATTGCGAAAGTAGGCAGTACAGGACGGTCAACGGGACCGCACCTGCATTTTGAAATACGTAAGCGTAACCTAGTGGTTAACCCCATCAGTTATCTTGGTAACCAGAATGTAGCTGCTGCTAATTTATAAGCGGGGCGGTACTTGTTGACTAAAATTGAAATATCGTGTACAATACTAAAAGTTGACTGAGCTCGTAGTAAAGAAGGTGAAAACTTTGAAAGAGAACATTCATCCTAATTTTGAACCAACAAAGATTACTTGTGCTTGTGGCGCGGTCATGGAGACTCGTTCTACTCGCTCTGATATCAAAGTGGAAATTTGCTCTAAATGCCATCCCTTCTTTACCGGTAAACAGCGTCTTATTGATGCCGGCGGCAGGGTTGAGCAATTCAAAAAGAAATATGGTCTGAAATAAACAACGGCCCGCGGTCGTTGCTGAAATTACTAAGGCAGAGCGCAAGCTCTGCTTTTTTCGTACCAGGGAGATTGGCTGCCTGCCTTTGTTACTACATCCTGTTTAAGGAGGGAAAAAGATGGACAAACCCGTTCTTTATGGAGGACAAGCCTTAATTGAAGGCGTGATGATGCGAGGACCAAAAGATGTCGCGATGGCGGTAAGGTTGCCTGACGGCAGTATTTTAGTTGAACGTCAAGCGGTTAAGTCCTGGTCCAGCTATCCGGTGCTTAAGCTGCAGATTATCCGTGGCTTCGTCGCCCTTTTAGATTCGTTAATCCTGGGGATCAAAGCACTGACTTTTTCTGCTAACCAGGCTGCCGAAGGACAGGGTGAGGAGATTAAGCCGTTAGAAATGTTTCTGACGGTCGCAGTTTCTTTGGGCTTTGGTTTGCTGCTATTTGTTGCCTTACCAACCGGTTCAGCTCATTTGGTCAGCAGGATTGCCCCTTCGGTAGTTTGGCAGAATATATTAGAAGGGGTATTCCGCATAACGATTTTCCTGATTTATATCCTGGCCATTTCCCAGATGAAGGATATTCAACGGGTATTTCAGTACCATGGGGCGGAACACAAAACGTTATTTGCATATGAAGAAAAGCTTCCCCTTACCGCGGAGAATGCGCGCCGGCTT
>DATAMA010000024.1:0-23074 GCA_036260765.1 Desulfobacteria bacterium
ACCGAGAGGATACTGGCGAAAAGTGATTCGCGTAGATAATTTAGTTAAGAACTTTGATAAACTGGAAGTCCTCAAGGGTGTCAGTGCAGAAGTTAAGGAAAAAGAAGTTGTCGTTATCATTGGACCGTCCGGCTCTGGTAAAAGCACCTTCCTGCGCTGTCTAAACAAGCTTGAAGACGCAACATCCGGGGAGATCATGATTGATGGGATTCCGCTCGATAACAATGAGACTAATATCAACGCGGTCCGGCGTGAAGTTGGTATGGTATTTCAGCGGTTTAACCTCTTTCCCCACATGACGGCACTGCAAAATATCACGCTGGCGCCAGGCAAAGTGCGCAAACAGACGCGGGAGGAAGCGGAGAAAATTGCCCGCGAACTGTTGGGTAAAGTCGGGTTGGCCGATAAAGCGGATTGTTACCCTGACCAGCTTTCCGGCGGGCAGCAGCAAAGAGTGGCAATTGCCCGGGCTTTGGCGATGCGCCCCAAGATCATGCTGTTCGATGAACCGACTTCCGCCCTTGACCCAGAGATGGTCGGCGAGGTTTTAGCGGTAATGAAGAACCTGGCGCGTGAAGGAATGACGATGGTGGTTGTAACCCACGAGATGGGGTTTGCCCGCGAAGTCGGTGACCGGGTCTTGTTTATCGATGAAGGGGTAATTGTTGAAGAAGGTCGACCGGATGAAATTTTTAACCATCCGCAAAATCCGCGAACTGTTGCCTTTTTAAGTAAAATCTTATAATTTTTTGATTAAATAGGACTTAATTTACCTGGAATTATATTTAATGATCCTGCCTTACCTGATTTATGCCAACTTAGCATTTAGCATTTTGGCGTACTTCGGTGGAAACTGGCAGGATTTTTTATCTTTGTGAGGAATAAAATATAAACATCGACTTGAAGGGAGTGGAAAACTATGAACATTATCGTACGCGGCAAACATATTGAAGTTACAAACGCCCTTAAAGAGTATGTTGAGAAAAGAGTTGGCAAGCTGGAAAAGTACTTTGACAACCTTAGCGAAGTACAGGTTACTCTGCTCGTGGAAAAAGATCGCCACCGGGTTGAGGTTACCGCCCCTGTCAACGGCTTTATTCTCCGCGGCGAAGAACAGACGACAGATATGTACTCCTCGATAGATCTGGTAGTAGAAAAACTGGAAAAGCAAATTGCCAAGTATAAAACCCGGCTGGCTAAGCAGTTGCGCGGGGCGGCTTTACGGGAAGTTCCGGCAGACCCAGGTGATGTCGAACACAAATTGATTCGGACTAAAAAGTTTACCCTGAAGCCAATGGATACTGAGGAAGCAATTATGCAAATGAATTTGGTGGGACACACTTTCTACGTATTCACTAACGCGGATACGGAACAAATTAACGTTGTTTATAAGCGGAAAGATGGAAATTTTGGCTTAATTGAGCCGGAACGCTAGTAAGACATAAAAGAAAATAGAAAATTGCCCAAGGCTTAGGGCGCCTTTTCGAGTACGGAAAGGTGCCTTAAGCTTTTGTTTTACTATCAGAAAGTATAACCTTGCCAATATTGGCAAGGACAGCGGAAGATAGTACGAGGAAAAACGCGCACAGAGGGAACCGATACGCGCTTTTCCTCGTAAGTAAATTTAGGTAAATTCGGTAAATATTTTGAAGGAAAATTGTTTAAATGGTCGAAGTGTAAATATTTGATGTAGGTTTATAGAATCAGGAGGCAAAGATATTGAAGGAATTGTCTTTGACCGATCTTGAACAAGCGATAAAGCAAGTTAAATCAGTTAATGCGGCGCGGATCAGGGCTGACCAGCAGGGGGAAATCGAAGAGATTCATGTGCTGGCCAGTGCCGGGCGCAATCCCAAACAGGTTGTGCGGGATATCGAGTCAGTGCTCGCGGCCCAGTTTGACCTGCAGATAGACCACAAGAAAATCAGCGTTGTTCAGTTCGGGGATGAAGAGGAACAGATTGCCCCGTTCCCGGAATATTTCCGGCCCAGGTTGGTTGGGGTTACGATGCGGACGGTCAATACCATCGCCGAAGTGGTGGTCGAACTGTCGGCCGGGGAGCAAACGCTCCAGGGCGTGGCCCGTGGCCATGCTTCTACCTACAACCGGCTGCGCCTGGTTGTCGAGGCAACCTTGAATGCGGTAGAAACCCTAACCGGTCAGGGGTGTGCCTTTGTGGCAGAGGACGTCGTCATCACTCAACTGGCGAAGAGATCGTTAGCGCAAGTGGCTATTACCTTAATCGCCCCCGGCGGTGAGTTGATCCTGGTAGGCTGCGCACTGGTCAGGAGCGATGACCGGGAGGCTGTCGTCAGGGCGACCCTGGATGCGAGAAACCGCAAGTTGACGTTTGCTCAGAATACTTAGCATTACTTTTTGGCCGACCGTTTGACAATTAGTGACAAGTCTCATAGCGAAGCGAAAATTGAGCGAAGCGGAAAAACCAGACCTATTCTAACTCAACGAAACAAGGGGGTTTTCCGCGATGAGCAAACTGGTCAAAGTTATTACGGCTATTGTGACCTTGGTTGTTGCCGGTGGCGCAGCCTTTAAAATCTGATTGTTGAATTAGGTCGGCCAAATCTTTTTGAGGTGCCAGGATGAAATCCCTTCCGAAGGAATTTAGGACTTTTTTTTGGCTGATTACGCTTTCTGCCGTGCTGGTAATGGGCTACTCCTTGTATCATACGACATGGAGTTTGGGCCAAACGCTTAATCTGTTGATCTTTGTGGCCCTGGCTATTGCCAGCGAGTCGATGCCGGTCGCCCTGCCTAAAGGCGGCTACGTGACAGTCAGTTACTCCATTTTTTTTGCGTCTAGTGTGCTGTTTCCGCTGGGGATGGCGCTTTGCGTTGCGGTATTTGCAGGAGCTTCGGTAGTTGGCAAGGCCGGAAAAGATCAGCCTTTGTTTAAAAGAGTATTTAATGCCTCACAATTTGTCCTCTCATTATGGACGGCCGGCCTGGTAATTCAGGCCTTTGGGGTTAATACCTATCAACTAAGTTTAGGCTCGGTGACTGTGTACCTGGCGTCAGCCTTAACCTTTATCATCGTCAATGTCACCGTGGTTGCCTTGGCGTTAGGCTTTTTATCAGGTACTTCGCCCTGGTCGATTTGGGTTAGCAATATTCGAGGTTGTATGTTAAATTTTGCCGCGTTGGCTCCGCTCGGCTTATTAATGTCGATGATTTTTTTTAGCGCCGGTATTTTTGGCCTGCTGCTGTTTGCGATACCGTTGCTGCTCGCCCGTCATTCATTTCAACGTTATATCGACATGCGGGATAACTACTTTAAAACAATTCAGGCCTTAGTCCGGGCGATTGAGGCGAAGGATACGTACACCGAAGGGCACTCAACCCGGGTCGCCGAGTACTCCGTGGCCATTGCCGAGGAACTCGGGCTCAAAGACGATTTGGTGGAGGGTATTCGCTATACGGCAATCCTGCACGATGTCGGGAAGATTGGGATCAGTGAGGCCATTCTGAACAAGCGGGAGAAGCTGGCGGACAGTGAGTGGGAAGCGATCCGCAACCACCCGGTGATCGGCGAGAAGATTGTCAAGGATATTGATTTCCTCTACGATATCCATCTCGGGGTAAGGCATCATCACGAACGCTATGACGGGAAAGGGTATCCGGACGGGCTTAAAGGGGAGGAAATACCGCTTGTGGCCAGGGTCATCGCCGTCGCCGACAGCTTTGACGCGATGACCTCGGATCGAACCTACCGCAGGGGGAAAAATGTCAGCGAAGCTCTGGCAGAATTGCGCCGGGTTGCGGGCACGCAACTGGATCAAACAGCGGTTGAGGCGTTTATCAAGGTCTATCCGCAGTTGGACATCAATTGGAAGACACTCCATGGCGGGAGTGACCAACTCGGGGTTACGGCCCAACCGGCTCTGTCCGGATCGAAGTAAACCGGGTGATCGTCAGTACGCGGTGTGAGGTGGAGAAATGCTCCTGGAATCAGTCGCCCTGGCAATGCTCCTTGGGCTGCTCAGCGGGGGAAAAGTAAACAATTTAACAAAAATTAATTTGCGGCGCATTTGGCTGCCGCTTTTTGCATTTATGCTGCAATTCGTGCTTGATTTCAGCGGCAAGCAAGGCGTATTTGCCGGTTGGCTGCATAGCCTCCTTCCGGTGATCCATGTCGCCTCTTACCTGTTTTTGTTTTGGTTTGTAGGGACTAATTGGCGGCTTCCCGGGATGAAAGCGCTTGCACTGGGAACAGCATGTAATTTTCTGGTGATCGCGGCCAATGGCGGCTATATGCCTGTCGACCCGGCTCAGTTAGGGGACAAGGCACGGCTCGCCCTGGCGGCGGGGTTGGGCACGCACGGTTTATTGACACCGCTGTCCAGGTTCAAGCTCTTGGCCGACATCATTTATATCTCGCTGCCATTACTGGGTAAACAGCTATTTAGTATCGGGGACGCGCTGATCGACAGCGGGATCTTGATCCTGGTGATTAAGACAATGAGACTGAAGTAAGTTGCGGTAACTTTCCAGGAATGATAAAATTAAAATATTTCAAACACAAAACTTGAGAGCTTCGGATAAATAAACGGTAAATTAGTAAAGGATGAGCGCTATGTTTGGTTTTTTGCGCGACTTCTTGGATGACAACGCCAGAGAAGTAAAGAAATTAACAAAAACGGTAGACATAATTAATGAATTTGAGCCGCAAATGCAGGCCCTAAGCGATGAACAGTTGCAGGCTAAAACCGGCGAGTTTAGACAACGCCTGGACGAGGGAGAAGATCTGGACGCTTTGCTGCCTGAGGCCTTTGCCGTGGTGCGCGAGGCTTCCCGGCGGGTACTGGGCCAGCGTCACTATGATGTGCAGATGATTGGCGGTATTGTCCTCCACCAGGGTCGGATTGCCGAAATGAAAACAGGCGAAGGCAAAACGCTGGTGGCGACGCTGCCGGCCTATCTGAATGCGTTAACCGGTCAAGGCGTGCATGTGGTCACGGTTAATGATTACCTGGCGACGCGTGACAGCGAATGGATGGGTAAACTTTACCGGTTCCTGGGCTTGTCCGTCGGCCTGATTGTGCACGGGTTAAATTATGATGAACGCCGGGCCGCCTATGCCGCTGACATCGCCTATGGCACGAACAACGAGTTTGGCTTCGACTACCTGCGCGATAACATGATCGCTAACAAGGAAGGTCTCGTACAGCGGGAACTCAATTACGCGATTGTCGACGAGGTTGACTCGATCCTGATCGATGAAGCGAGAACCCCGTTGATTATTTCCGGTGAAGCGGATAAGCCGACGGAGCTTTACTATCGCGTGGCCAAAATTATTCCCCGGCTAAAAGCGGATGAGGATTACAAGGTTAACGAAAAGGACAAGGTGGTTAACCTCACGGAAGAGGGCGTTGACCGGGTCGAGAAAATGTTAGGGGTCGACAATCTGTATGAAGATATTCATACGGAACTAGCCCATCATGTTAACCAGGCGTTGAAAGCCCATGCCTTGTTTAAGCGGGATCGGGACTATGTCGTCAAAGACGGCGAAGTCATTATCGTCGACGAATTTACCGGACGGCTGATGTTTGGCCGCCGCTACAGTGAGGGTTTGCATCAAGCCATTGAAGCGAAGGAAAATGTTAAGATTGAACGGGAGTCTCAGACCCTGGCGACAATTACCTTCCAAAACTATTTCCGGATGTACCACAAACTGGCCGGGATGACCGGTACGGCGGAAACGGAAGAACCGGAGTTCCGGAAAATTTATAATCTTAGCGTACTGGTCATTCCGACGAATAAACCAATGGTCCGGGATGACATGCCGGATGTTGTCTACCGCACGGAAAAGGGCAAATTCGAGGCGGTTGTCGAAGAAATTGTCCAGCGGCACCAGACCGGGCAACCGGTACTTGTGGGGACAATTTCCATTGAAAAGTCGGAAATGCTCAGCAAGATGCTGTCGCGCAGGGGTGTGCCCCATCAAGTCCTGAATGCCAAGTTCCATGAAAAAGAAGCAGAAATTGTTGCGCAGGCCGGGCAAAAGGATATGGTCACCATTGCAACAAATATGGCAGGGCGTGGCACGGATATTGTGCTGGGTGAAGGTGTCGAGGCGCTAGGCGGTCTGCATATCATCGGGACAGAACGCCATGAGAGCAGGCGGATCGACAACCAGTTGCGCGGCCGGGCCGGCCGTCAGGGAGATCCCGGTTCCACCCGGTTCTATATCTCCATGGAAGATGATTTGATGCGCTTATTTGGTGCGGATAATATCACGAGTATCATGGACAAACTGGGAATGGATGACAGTGTGCCGGTTGAGGCAGGTATTGTATCCCGCTCCATTGAAGGAGCCCAACGCAAGGTTGAAGCCCGTAACTTTGACATCCGGAAACATGTCCTTGAATATGATGATGTAATGAATCAACAGCGTGAAGTAATCTATGCCCAACGCCGCCAGGTACTCATGGGTGAGAGCCTGAAAGAAAACATCTTCGATATGCTGGAAACTGTTGTAGACGCGACAATTGCGATGTTCGCCGGCGAGCACCAGTACCCGGAAGAATGGGATCTGGACAGCCTGCTGGAATACGTCGACGGACTGTTCCTCCCCGGGCATGATTTAAGCAAAGAAGATTTAATCAAGCTGGAAAAAGATGAGATCCGTGACCTGTTCCTGGAGCGGGCGCAGGCGATTTACGCGGAGCGGGAAGAGTTGTTTGGTCCGGAGGTTATGCGTGAAATCGAGCGGGCAGTGATGCTGCAGGTCGTTGACAGCAAGTGGATGGACCACCTCGACGCCATGGATCAATTGCGGGAAGGTATTGGGCTGCGTGCTTATGGGCAGAAGGATCCTCTGGTCGAGTACAAGTTTGAGGCCTATGAAATGTTTAACGCGATGATTGCCGCCATCCAGGAGGATATCGTGCGGTTTATTCTCCGCGTTAGCCCGGCGGTAGTCGAAGAGCCGCAGGAAACCCCGCAAAACGTGGTGGAAAATCGGTATGCAGATGAAAATACACCGAAGCAACCGATTCGGGCCGAAAACAAAGTTGGACGCAATGACCCTTGCCCCTGCGGCAGCGGCAAGAAATATAAAAAATGTTGTGGAAGCTGAGGTGACTTCGTAGGTGTTATCAGATTTAAAAAGGGATTGTGAATTAACGGCTAAGCGCCTTGAAGAACTGAGGGTTTCTCTTTGACGTCGCTAACCGGCAAGTAAAGATAAAGGAACTCGAAAAGCAGGTCAACGTCGACGGCTTCTGGGATGATCCGGCGCAAGCGCAAAAAACGATGCAGCAACTAACCGTGCAGCAGCACAAAGTAAAAACGTATACCGACCTTGCTGCGGAATTTGATGATGTCTATACCTTGTGGCAGTTAGGGATGGAAGAGGAAGATGAGTCCCTGGAAGGGGAAGTTTCCCGCGGACTCGCCAACCTGGACCAGCGCTTTGCCGAGTTAGAACTGGAAATTTTGTTAAGTGAGCCGTACGACCAAAATAACGCAATTGTTACCCTACACGCCGGCGCAGGCGGTACGGAAGCCCAGGACTGGGTGTCAATGCTGTTTAGGATGTATCTGCGCTGGGCAGAACGCCGCGGCTTTAAATCAGAGGTACTCGATCTTCTGCCCGGTGAAGAAGCCGGGGTCAAGAGTGTTACCTTTTCCATCAGCGGTGAAAACGCCTATGGCTATAGTAAGTCGGAAAAAGGCGTACACCGGCTGGTACGGATTTCGCCGTTTGATGCTTCTGGCAGACGGCATACTTCTTTTGCCTCTGTCGATGTAATTCCTGAAGTCAGCGATGATACGGAAATTGTCATTGATCCTGACGATCTGAAGGTCGATACTTACCGTTCCGGGGGTGCCGGCGGACAGCATGTCAATAAGACCGACTCGGCAGTACGGATTACCCACCTGCCGACAGGGACAGTTGTACAGTGTCAAAATGAACGCTCGCAGATTCAAAACCGGGCAGCAGCGATGCGCATCCTACAGGCGAGGCTGCTGGAATTAAAACTGCGGGAGCATGCGGAAGAGTTGTCCGAACTGCGTGGGGACCAGCAGGAGATTGCCTGGGGCAGTCAGATTCGTTCCTATGTCTTCCATCCCTATAATTTGGTCAAAGACCATCGTACTAACTACGAGGTTGGCAATATCAATGCCGTGATGGATGGGGATTTGGACGAGTTTATTGCCGCGTATTTGCAAATGAACAAAAAAGTATAGTTTGAATTTTGCAACTTTGGGAAATCGGTCAAAAAATGGCCGATTTCCTGTTATTAACTACTATTTTCCTTTACTCTTAGGTAAACTAAATGTTGACGTGGAAACGACACCAAAGGGAACTCGCTACTGATCGGGAGGAACGCCAATGATAGAGCCAAAGTTGGAAGAATTGACTGCCCATGCTAAAGAAATACGCAGGATGATTGTGCAAATGCTGGCGGAATCAAAGTCAGGCCATCCTGGGGGGTCCTTATCGGCAGTAGAAATTGTCACTGCCCTCTATTTTGCGGAAATGAAAGTTGACCCGGCAAACCCGCGGTCACCGGAACGGGACCGCTTTGTGTTGAGTAAGGGACATGCTGCTCCGGTTCTCTATGCTGCCCTGGCGGAAAAGGGTTTCTTCCCCAAAGAGGAGACTTATTCGTTGCGAAAAATAGGCAGCCGCCTGCAGGGCCATCCGGATATGAAACGTCTCCCTGGGATCGATATGTCCACCGGTTCGCTTGGACAAGGCATTTCCGCGGCCGTGGGCATGGCGATAGCCGGTAAACTGGACCACAAGGATTACCGTGTACATAGCTTGCTCGGGGACGGGGAATGTGAGGAAGGCATGGTCTGGGAAGCGGCGATGGCCGCAGCACATTACAAATTAGATAACCTGGTGGCCTTTATTGACCACAACGGGCTGCAAATTGACGGCCCTGTCAGTGAAGTGATGGCGGTGGAACCGTTAGATGCCAAGTGGCGGTCGTTTGGCTGGCAGGTGATTTCAATTGACGGCCATGACTTTGGCCAGATTCTGAATGCGCTGGCAGAAGCGCGGAATACCAAAGGACGGCCAACAATGATTATTGCCAAAACTGTGAAAGGCAAAGGCGTTTCGTTTATGGAAAACCAGGTTGGCTGGCATGGAAATGCCCCGAGTCAGGAACAGGCAACACAGGCTCTCGCCGAATTAGGATAGGGAGGAACTATGAGCAAAATAGCAACGCGTACCGCTTACGGCCAGACTTTAGCGAAGCTGGGTGAAGAAAATCGCGATATTGTCGTGCTTGATGCCGACTTGTCCAAGTCGACTAAGACGGCTAATTTTGCTAAGGCTTTTCCAGACAGGTTTATTAACGCCGGAATCGCCGAGGCGAATATGATGGGGATGGCGGCCGGGCTGGCCACCTGCGGTAAAGTGCCCTTTGTCAGCACGTTTGCCGTATTTGCAACGGGCCGGGCGTTTGATCAAATCCGCAATTCCATCGCCTATCCCAAGTTAAATGTCAAGATTGCCGCTACACATGCGGGTATTACGGTGGGTGAAGACGGCGGCTCTCACCAATCAATCGAGGATATTTCCTTAATGCGTACGCTGCCGAACATGACCGTAATCGTACCCGCAGATGCAGTCGAAACCGGCGCGGCGGTGGAGTGGGCGGCAAAACACTCCGGCCCGGTGTACATAAGGCTGGGGCGGTTGGACATACCGGTCATTTTACCGGCAGAGTATAAATTCCAGCCGGGCAAGGCGGTTATTCTCAGAGAAGGTTGGGATGCTGCCGTATTCGCCTGTGGGATGATGGTTGGGGTTGCCTTGGAAGCGGCCGAGCAATTGGCAACGGAAGGACTTCAGGTCGCTGTCGTCAATGTCCCTACGCTCAAACCATTTGATGTAGATACGGTAATCGAGGTTGCGAAACAGGCGGGTGCTGTCGTTACGGCTGAGGAACACAGCATTATTGGCGGCCTAGGCAGCGCAGTGGCCGAGGCCCTGGCAGAAAATCTACCGACCCCGCTCGAGAGAGTCGGAATCAAGGACACTTTCGGCGAGTCCGGAACACCTGCCGCTCTGTTGGATAAATTTGGTTTGAACCGGGAAGGTTTAAGCGCCGCAATTCGGAAGGTATACCGGCGCAAAAGTAACAAATAACGTAAGATTGGCGTTTAATTAGCGCTGTAATTAATTGCTACCGATTATACAAGGTAGCTTTTTTCTTAGTTGTTTTTGTCTAATACCCTCTCTAAGGGCCGCTGCTTTGTCACAAAAACACCTAATTAGATAGGACTTATCATGTTTATGTCGAATAATTGAAAATGAACAATTTTTTAGTGGCTGCTCAGTGATTGGAGGAGTAAAAGTCCTTGTTTATTCAGTTCAATAATGTTTCTAAAACATACTCTACTGGGGCCAGGGCGTTAATCGATGTGACGATGCGCATCAACAAAGGCGAGTTTGTCTTTTTGGTTGGCCCAAGTGGTGCGGGTAAATCGACCTTCATTCGATTATTGTTTCGTGAAGAACGTTCTACCCGTGGACAGGTCCTGGTAAATGGAAAAAACCTGAGCCGGATCAGGGAAGGGAGAGTCCCTTACCTAAGACGGAATATTGGGGTAATTTTTCAGGACTTTAAGTTATTACCGACTAAGTCTGTATATGACAATGTCGCCTTCGCCCTGCAGGTTGTAGGCGCGAGTTCAAAAGAAATAAAGAAAAAGGTACCGGAAGTCTTGGCTCTGGTCGGGCTCGATAAGAAAAGCGACGTATTGCCAACTCAGCTGTCCGGCGGAGAGCAGCAGCGCGTTTGCATTGCCCGCGCTGTGGTTAACGATCCATCGCTGGTCGTTGCCGATGAACCGACTGGGAACCTGGATCCGGAGACCTCTTGGGATATTATGCAGTTATTGCAGGACATCAACAAGCGGGGTGCCACGGTAGTGATGGCTACGCATGACCACGAGATTGTGGATGCCTTGCAAAAACGGGTAATCGCCATTGAGGGCGGCAGGATTGTCCGGGATGAGGAGAAGGGGGCATACGGCTATGAGTCTTAGCTCTGTGCGTTATGTGATCAAAGAAACCGTGCTTTCCCTACGCCGCAATACCTGGATGAGCTTTGCTTCCTCCGCTACAGTGGCGATATCCCTGATCATTCTCGGCTTCGCCTTAACGTTAATTTTTAACACCAGCAATTTAGCCGGGAGTATGGAATCTGATATTCAAATCTCTGCCTTTGTCCGAGTCGACCAGACACCACAACAGGTCTCTCAGCTTCAGACTACGTTGCAGAATTTGTCCGGCGTAAAACAGGTCACCCTGGTCTCAAAACAACAGGCCCTGAATCAAATGAGTTCTTCTTTAAGCCCGGATTTGTTAAAAAATCTGGACGGCAGCAATCCCTTGCCCGATAAATTTATTGTCAAGGTTACTTATCCGAACCAGGTAAAAGCGATCGCCACAGCTGTGCAAAAGGTTCCCGGCATTGACCGGGTGAATTACGGCCAGGGAATTGTAGAACGAATCCTGAAATTTACGCATTGGATTCGCAGTATTGGTTTTACAATTATGGCTTTGCTCGCGCTCGCCTCGATTGTGTTAATTTCGATTACGATCAGGTTAACCGTATTTGCCCGCCGCAAAGAAGTTCATATTATGAAGTATGTCGGTGCGACAAACTGGTTTATCCGCTGGCCGTTTATGCTTGAGGGTATGATTATCGGCCTGGTTGGCGCAATTATTGCCGCAGCTGTCGTCGTGTACGGCTACCAGGGACTGGTCACCTATATTCAGGCTAATTTAACCTTTGTGCCGGTCATCAACTCATATCTGTTTATCCGGAATATCGTGCTTCTGCTGATGTTCTCCGGAATGATCATCGGGGCTGTCGGCAGCCTTGTTTCCCTGAGAAGGTTCTTGCACGTCTAGCTTTAAAAGGAGCCAATAAAAACGGCATGACGCAACCCGGTAGTTTTCCGGGTTGCGTTGTTTTTTGGACAAGATTAGTGTACCATATGCATATATCTAAGTGGACAGACTATTGTCTGAGGATAGAACTGGATGAGTAGGTGGATTTTATTGTCGCAGCGCAAGAAGATTTTACTGGGTATTCTTTCGGTATTCGTCGTGTTCAGTCTCCTAGTGACGACCACGATCGCCGGAATGGTTATCACGAATTATGACCATATCAGCAGGCTGGTTAAAGTCCTCGGTTTGATTAAGTCGGACTATCTGCGGGAAACTACGCCGACCCAACTCATTGATGGGGCTACGAACGGGATGGTTGAAGCCCTAAATGACAAGTATTCTATCTATATGGATCCCAAAGAGAACCAGCAGATGTTTGAGCAGATCGAGGGCCGCTTTGGCGGGGTCGGGATCATGCTTAGCCTGAAGGATGAAAAGCATCTTGTCGTCCTGAAGCCGATTAAAGGCGGACCGGCAGAGCGAGCAGGCATCAAAGCGAATGATATAATTACCAAGATTAACAATATCGATGCGGCAACGTTGACCCAGGACCAGGCGGTTAACAAGATGCGCGGCAAAGAGGGGACCAAAGTAACCCTGACAGTGTATCGCGAGTCGGACAAGAAAACGCTGACGTTTACCCTGACCAGAGAGATAATTTCTGTTCCTACGGTCGATGGGGAAATGCTGCCGGGCAACCCCGGTCTCGCCTATATCTCGATTAGCCAGTTCTCCAGTGACACAGGTGATGAATTAGGGCAAACTCTCAGGGACTTATTCCCAAACAAGCCAAAAGGGATTATCCTCGACTTGAGGTATAACCCCGGTGGGGAACTTAATGCGGCAGTTCAGGTCGCCAGTTATTTTGTCGCCAAAGGACCAATTGTTTATATCGTTGACAAGTATGGCAATACGGATGTCAAAGAGGCTAATGGCGGTTACCTGGGGATTCCGCTGGTGGTACTCGTCAACGGGGACAGCGCATCGGCTTCGGAAATTGTTTCGGGCGCAATTAAGGATACGAAGTCAGGTACCCTGATCGGGACGAAAACTTTTGGCAAAGGCGTTGTACAAACCCTGTACCAGCTTGACGGCGGCGCAGGTGTCAAACTGACAACGGCCAAGTACCTCACGCCCAACAAGAACGATATCAATCTGAAAGGCATCCAACCGGATATAACGGTGGAACTGGGAAAAGGCCAAACCGTTGTCCAGCCGCCGGAGGATACCAAGGCTTATGATAATCAGTTGAAAAAGGCGATCGAGGTGCTCAAAACTAAAATCAAGTAAGCAGCAAGCCGTGGACAAAAATCCACGGCTTTTTCTTCGCAAGAGGATAACCTCGCCAATATTGGCAATGGCTGCGCGGCAAAAATTTACGCCCAGTCGAAAAGGTCTAAGCAACGGGCTTGTACCATAAAGATAAACCGAGGGGGAGAAGTATGAAACGCAAGCTGTTAAAACGCCTGCTAATAATCGTGGTCATTATTTCCCTGGTTTTCAATGCCTTGCTGGTAGTCGGGTATGTCAGCGATTATCATCATTTCGGTCGATTGGTACAGGTATCCTATCTGATCAAAACCCAGGCGTTAAAACCGGTATCGCTGGGCGGGTTAATTGACGGGGCAACTGCAGGGATGGTCAAGGAACTCCATGATCCATATTCTGCTTTTCTGCCTGCGACGGATTATGCACGGCTGCAGGAACAGCTGAACGGGATTTTTGCCGGAATCGGGGTAATTTTGGATACCGCCAAAGAAGATCGGCTCGGAATAATTGCAATTATCAAAGATTCACCGGCGGAAGGAGCAGGGCTGCATAAAGGGGATTTGATTACAGAGGTAGATGGGCAGGCTGTAGCCAGAATAAAGGCGGCACAGGCGGCAGATTTACTGCGGGGAAAAATCGGTTCAGAAGTATCACTGGTAATATATCGCCGGGGCAAACGGCATGAATACCGGATTAAACGGGAACAAATAAACCTACCGAGCGTGGAAGGCAAGGAACTGCTGATCCCGCAAAATGTGGCCTATGTTAAAATCAATTATTTCGGTGAAACTACCGGTAAAGAGTTAAACGGTTTGATGCGTGGGTTTACCAACCAGAAGGGCATTGTGCTCGATTTGCGGGACAACCCGGGCGGTGACCTGGATACAGCGGTTGATGCGGCGAAGTGGTTCGTGCCGAACGGCCCGGTCGTCCATCTGGTCTACCGAGACGGTAGGCGAGAAACGTATGAAGTAAGGCAAAGCATGCTAAAACTGCCGCTGGTAGTACTTGTCAACGGCGCCAGCGCCAGCGCCGCGGAAATCCTGGCCGGGGCAATCAAGGATACCGGCAGTGGGATTATTGTTGGCCAAAAGACCTTCGGTAAAGGCGTAGTCCAGACTATTTACGATCTTGGCGGAAAGGCAGGACTGAAGCTTACCACGGCAAAGTATTTGACACCGCTCGGTAACGATATTAACCAAAAAGGCATTGAACCGGAGGTAACAGTGGAAACCGGCGGTCAAAAGGATAACGGCAACGGCGATCCGGTCTTAAGCAAAGCACTGGTGCTATTGCGTGAACGACTTTAGCCTTGAGTAGCAAATTTAAGAATTTAACATGAGTTGGAAGGTTCCTCCGTAGGAACCTTCTTTTGGTTGGTGAGGAGATTATTAATGTCCCAGACAAAGTATGTTTAATTTATCTTGGGCTTACACTAGTTTTAATCATTGGATTTAGAGGGGCGGTGTTGAGATGAAAAATGGCAAGTCCCTTTTGGCAATAGGGTTGGTAATCGCTTTTGCCCTTACCTTCAATACAGGCTGCGGGATGGTTAACAAACTTACGGGAAAATCAAAGAAACAAACTGGGCAAAGCAGTGCCCAAAACCAAAAAACAATTGGCATAATGCTCGACCCGGCTCAACCGGAAACAGCCCTGATAAAAAAAGGCATTATGGACGCAGCCAAAAGAGAGCAGGTTAAAGTGAGTTTCCTATCTGCCCAAGAACAAGCGGGCGGCGCCGAGCAAGGTCAAAAACAAGGTCAACAAGGCCAAAAACAAGGCCAAGAACAATCAGACGGCAGTAGTCAGGGCGGGACTAAAAGCGGCGACCAAGCTACAGGTCAAACAGAGTCAAAGCAAACAGCTTCTGAGGGCGACACGAAGAAGTTTGCGGCCATGATCGTTCAAGGCAGTGCAACAGGTTCCGGGGCGGCCAGCGCAACAGGTTCCGGGGCGAGCGAAACAGGCTCACAGGGTGACGGCGGTAAACAGCAAGCACCGGTTATCGCTATTGGTGAGCCGCCAAGTACGAAAATAGATGGCATTGTTGCGCCGGACTATTTGCACATCGGTGAATTGCAGGCAGATTATTTGAAAGGCAAATTATCCGGCGGTAACGTTATTGTGCTTCAGGCCCAGGGAACAAACGCGGAAGAGGTTGTAGCCGGAGTTAAATCCGCGCTGGCTCAAAGTAAACTTAAAGTTGCGCAGACTTTTACGGCACCGACCCCAAACGCCTCACCCGTTGCGGCGCTGGATGATTACCTCAAACATAATCCCGGAAAAGTACAAGCGGTGGTGGCTACGGATTCCCGGTATGCCCTGGAAGTTGTTGAAGTATTGAAAAAAAATAACTTAACGAAAAAGATTCTGGTAGTAGGAGCGGGGACCCACAAAGAGGCTATCGCCAGAATTGCCAGCGGCGAACTTTCGGCCGATGTGGACAAATCCCCTTATCTACAGGGGCTATATGCCTTTAAACTGGCCTCGCAGCTGGCTAAGCGGCAAACCATTGATGCGGACCGGACAATTGTTACCGAAACCGGGGAGGTACCGGCAAAGCTTGTACCGGTCAGACTGGTCAGGCCGGAGAATGTGGCTCAGTTCCAAAAAGTTTATGCTCAGGCGGCGACAGGTACAGAACAGGGCGGACAACAGGAAACAAAACAAGGTGAACAAGGGCAGGGGAATAATCAAGAGCAAGGAAAACAGCAAGCCGGTTCCTCCGGTCAGCAGGGTCAGGGCGGTACCGCAGGCAGTAAAGTAGCAAAGGTGCGGGAAACCATTCGGACAGAAACTACACGGGAAATGCTGGGCAGCGACGGTAAAATATTGGGTACCGAGAAACAGGTCAAAGAAGAAACACGGACCCTGCCGAGCGCGTTATTAGAAGAAACCAAGGCCAAGGAACAGGAAGACGGTAAACAAGGCGGTAAGGGAGACCAACAGAAGGATAAAAAGCAAAGCAGTGACGAAAAACAGGGGGACCAGGAAAGCGAGTAAGCGCAGGTGAGCAAAAAGCCGAGATGCCAACAGAAAATAAAAAACACGCAGCGTCTGCGTGCTTTTTTTTTGTGTAACTTTGGAAACCAGAAACTACAGCGAATTTTAATGGTTATGCTATAATTATTTGGTTAGAATTATTGTGGAGTCGAGGTGAATCCGGTGGAATTTCAACTAAAAGCACCCTATCAAGCGAGCGGCGATCAGCCGCAGGCGATTGAGGCATTAGCACAGGGAATTGCGGCTAAGAAAAAACATCAAACTCTGTTGGGGGTTACCGGTTCAGGCAAGACCTTCACGATTGCCAACTTGATTCAAACGGTCCAGAGGCCAACCCTGGTTATCGCGCACAATAAAACGTTGGCAGCCCAATTATACAGTGAGTTTAAAGAATTCTTTCCCGAGAATGCGGTTGAGTACTTTGTCAGTTACTATGATTATTACCAGCCGGAAGCCTATGTTCCGGCAACGGATTTATATATCGAAAAAGACGCCAGCATTAACGATGAAATTGAAAAAATGCGGCACTCTGCCACTGCCGCCCTGTTTGAACGGCGGGATGTGATCGTCGTAGCGAGTGTCTCCTGCATTTATGGTTTAGGCGACCCGGCAGAATACCGGGACATGGTGCTATCAATACGCAAAGGCAGCACGTACGACCGGGACGCCATTTTGCGTAAACTGATTGAAATCCAGTATGACCGCAACGATCTCAACTTTACACGCGGCACATTCCGGGTGAGGGGAGACGTTGTCGAGATTTTCCCGGCATCCTATTCTGAGAAGGCGGTACGGGTAGAACTCTTTGGAGATGAAGTGGAACGCATCCTGGAGGTTGACACCCTAACCGGGGAGATTTTAGCGGAGCGGCGGCACATCTCCATCTTTCCGAATACCCACTATATTACGGCGAGGGATAAACTCCAGTTAGCTATTGTGAACATCGAAGCAGAATTGAAGGAGCAACTGGCCTATTTGCGGTCACGGGATAAACTGCTGGAAGCGCAGCGTCTGGAGCAGCGCACCAATTATGATCTGGAAATGCTGCGGGAAGTGGGCTTTTGCAACGGGATTGAGAACTATTCCCGCCACCTGACTTTCCGCCAACCGGGGGAAAGACCCTTTTGCTTATTGGATTTCTTCCCGAAGGACTATTTGCTGGTTGTAGATGAATCACACGTCACTCTGCCTCAGGTAAGGGGCATGTATGAGGGAGACCGCAGCCGTAAATCGACCCTCGTTGAACACGGGTTCAGGCTGCCGTCGGCGATAGATAACCGGCCGCTCAGGTTCAATGAATTTGAGACTATGGTTAATCAGGCTGTATTTGTCAGCGCCACACCGGGCCCGTATGAACTGGCACATTGCCCGAGCATGGTGGAACAGTTAATTCGCCCGACCGGGCTTTTGGACCCGGAAATCGAAGTGAGGCCGATTAAGGGACAAATCGATGACTTGATCGGTGAGATTAGAGAGCGGGTAGAAGCGAAAGAACGCGTGTTGGTAACCACCTTAACCAAAAAGATGGCCGAGGATTTAACGGATTATCTCAAAGAGATTGATTTTAAGGTCCGCTATCTGCACTCCGACATTACTACGTTGGACCGGATGGAAATTATTCGGGAGCTGCGCTTGGGCACGTTTGATGTCCTGGTCGGGATCAACCTGTTGCGGGAGGGCCTGGATTTACCGGAAGTTTCACTGGTCGCCATCCTCGATGCCGATAAGGAAGGCTTTTTGCGCTCGGAACGTTCATTGATCCAAACCATTGGCCGCGCGGCACGGAATGCGAACGGCAAGGTAATCATGTATGGAGACCACATCACGGAATCGATGAATACGGCGATCAATGAGACCAATCGCCGCCGCCAGATCCAGATTTCCTTTAACCAGGCGCACGGCATTGTGCCGAAAACGATTATCAAAGCGATTCGGGATGTACCGGAAGCGACAATGGTCGCCGAAAAACAGGCCCAGTACGGCTCGGATATCCCGAAAGAGGAAAGGGCACAACTCATTGCCAATCTTGAACAGGAAATGAGTGTCGCGGCCCAAAATCTCGAATTTGAACGGGCAGCGGAACTGCGTGATTTGATCATAGAATTAAAAGCCGAGGGCAAAAAGACGCGCCGCGGCGGAAAGCCCAAAGCCGGGCAAGCCGGGTTTGGCAACAAATCCCGGGGCAGGCGGAAAGGCTCCAGATAAAAAATTAGCATCATCAGGGGTTTCGTCAGTTATGAAAGGCCCCTGTGCGGAGGCAGCAAATGCAGGATAAAATTATCGTCAAAGGCGCGCGCGCCAATAATCTACAAAATATTTCTGTTGAAATACCACGCGATAAGCTCGTGGTAATTACCGGTTTATCGGGCTCGGGAAAATCGAGCCTTGCTTTTGATACAATTTACGCCGAGGGGCAAAGGCGGTATGTTGAGTCGCTTTCCGCATATGCCCGGCAGTTTTTGGGTCAGATGGACAAGCCGGATGTAGACTATATCGAGGGCTTGTCGCCGGCTATTTCCATTGACCAGAAGACGACGAGTAAAAACCCGCGTTCTACAGTCGGTACGGTGACCGAAATCTATGACTATCTGCGTTTGTTATTTGCCAGGGTTGGGAAACCACACTGTCCCAACTGCGGGAAGGAAATTAGCCGCCAGACCGTAGAGCAAATGGTTGACCAAATCCTTAAATTCCCGGAGCGGACACGCCTGCAGATTCTTGCCCCGTTGGTGCGCGGACGCAAAGGCGAGCATCAAAAGGCGCTGGAAGAGGTGCGCAAAGCAGGGTACGTCCGGGTCAGGGTAAATGGGGAAACCATGGAACTTGACCAGGAAATCAAGTTGGAAAAGAACAAGAAGCACTCGATTGAGGTTGTGGTTGACCGGATCAGTGTGCGCCCGGATATCACTTCCCGGCTGGCCGGCTCGATTGAGGCGGCTTTGCAGCTGGGCCAAGGAATTGTGCTCGTTGATGTAATTGATCATGGGGAATTGATTTTTAGTGAAAACTTCGCGTGTGTTGACTGCGGCATTTCCCTGGAAGAACTTGCGCCACGGATGTTCTCGTTTAATAGCCCGTTCGGGGCCTGCCCGGATTGTACAGGATTGGGTCACACGTCAGAAATCGACCCGGAACTGGTTATCCCGGACATGCGTAAATCACTGGCTGACGGGGCAATCGTTCCCTGGAGCCGGTCCAGTTCCAATTACTACCCACAACTGCTGCAGGCGCTGGCAGACCATTACGGGTTTTCTGTGGACACACCCCTGGATGAGTTGAGTAAGGAACAGTTGCAGGTTATTCTCTACGGCACCGGCGACGAAAAAATAAAATTTCGTTATGAAAATATGTTCAACGAGTTGAAAATCTACAATACCTCGTTTGAGGGTGTAATTCATAATCTGGAACGGCGTTACCGGGAGTCTACCTCCGATTATGTCCGGACGGAACTCGAAGAGTATATGAGTACAAAACCGTGTCCGACCTGCCATGGTGCACGGCTCAAACCGGAAAGCCTGGCGGTCACGGTCGGCGGCAAGAATATCGATGCTGTCTGCCACCTTGCGGTGGAGGATTGCCTGGCCTTCTTTGAACAGTTACAGCTTACGGAGCGGGAAGGGATTATCGCCAAGGCCATCTTGAAAGAGATCAGGGAACGCTTAGGTTTTCTGGTCAATGTCGGCCTGGATTACCTGACTTTATCCCGGGCGGCCGGGACGCTTTCCGGCGGGGAAGCCCAGCGAATTCGCCTGGCTACCCAGATCGGCTCCAGCCTGATGGGGGTTCTTTATGTCCTTGACGAACCGAGTATCGGCCTGCATCAGCGTGATAATGAGCGGCTGATCAATACGCTCAAGCGGTTGCGGGATTTGGGCAACACCCTGTTGGTGGTTGAACATGACGAAGACACGATGTTGGCGGCTGATCATATTATCGACATTGGCCCCGGCGCCGGCGCAAATGGCGGCCGTGTCGTTGCCGAGGGCACCCTGGCGGAAATCGAGGCTGTACCGGAGTCAATTACCGGCCAATACCTGAGCGGGGTAAAGACGATCCCGGTCCCGTTGGTCCGCCGCCCGCCCAATGGCAAGTGGATTGAAGTGGTCGGGGCGCGGGAAAATAATTTAAAAGACGTTAAAGCCCGGATTCCGCTTGGTACTTTTTGTTGTGTCACCGGCGTATCCGGATCGGGAAAGAGCACGCTGATCAATGAGATTTTGTACAAGTCTTTAGCGCATGAGTTAAATAGATCCCGGGTGCGGCCGGGAGAGTATGAACGGATTAACGGCCTCGAATATTTAGATAAAGTGGTCAATATCGATCAGTCTCCGATTGGCCGTACGCCGCGCTCAAACCCGGCAACCTATACCAGCGTATTTGATGCCATCCGTGAATTGTTCTCGCAGACTAATGAGGCGAAGCTGAGAGGGTACAAGCAGGGAAGATTCAGCTTTAATGTCAAAGGGGGACGTTGTGAGGCCTGCCGCGGCGATGGGATTATCAAAATCGAGATGCATTTTTTGCCGGATGTCTATGTGCCTTGCGAAGTGTGCAAAGGCCAGCGTTACAACCGGGAGACCCTGGAAGTTAAATATAAAGGAAAGAACATCGCCCAGGTCCTAGATATGACCGTCGATGAAGCGGTAGATTTCTTCCAGAATCAGCCGAAAATATTCCGGAAGCTGAAAACGCTGCAGGATGTTGGGCTCGGCTATATCAAGCTTGGGCAACCGGCAACGACCCTTTCCGGCGGTGAAGCGCAGCGGGTCAAACTGGCCTCTGAGCTGTGCCGGCGCAGTAACGGCAAAACCCTGTACATTTTGGATGAACCGACGACAGGGTTACACATCGCTGATATCCACAAGTTGCTCCAGGTGTTGGAACGGTTGGTTGAAGCCGGGGATACCGTACTGGTGATTGAGCATAACCTTGACGTAATCAAGACAGCGGACTATATCATCGACTTAGGCCCGGAGGGAGGCGCCAAGGGCGGGACGATTATCGCTACCGGTACTCCGGAGGAGATTGCCGCTGCCCCGCACTCCTACACCGGCCAGTTCTTAAAGCGGCATCTGGAACGGGGACACTAAGAGAAAGCGGATAACAGAGGGGTTAGCAATGATTAGATTAGTGGCACTGGATTTAGACGATACGTTACTCAACTCGCAATTGGCGATCAGCCCAGAGACCGCGGCGTCAATCAAACGGGCGATGGAAAAAGGCGTTACCGTGACGTTGGCGACGGGGCGCATGTACCGGTCTGCTTTACCGTTTGCCCTGGAGTTGGGGTTAGACGTACCCCTGGTTACCTACCATGGGGCGTTGGTAAAAACATCCCGCAGCAAAGAGGTAATTTGCGACTGGCCTGTTCCCTTAGGGCCGGCACGCGATGTGGTCAGGCTGGCTAAAGAATTCGGTTTTGATATCAATCTCTATGTGGATGATGAGTTATACGCCGGAACTGGGCACAGATATATCAATGCATATGTGAACCTGGCCAAAGTCCCGTACCGGCAAGTACCGGACTTGCTGGACGTATTGCACAAAGAGCCGCATAAAATTCTGCTGATTGGTGAGGAAGAGAAATTGGACGAATTTGACGCTGTGTTACGTAAGCAATTTCCCGGGCAATTGCACATCGCCAAATCGAAACCGTATTTCCTGGAAATCACCAGCGCAGCCGGTACCAAGGGGCATGCCCTCGACGAATTGACCAGGAACATGGGGATCAGCCAACAGGAAGTAATGGCGGTCGGCGATAGCTATAATGACCTGGAAATGCTGGAATTTGCCGGGACCGGGGTAGCTATGGGCAATGCCAGGCCGGAAATTCAGGCTAAGGCGGACTTTGTCACGTTAAGCAATGAGGAAAACGGCGTGGCCGCAGCGATTAATAAATTTGTGCTCAACAACTAGCCTCTGGGCAGTTCGGGGGTTCTGTGTGAAAATATTGCTAACTACGTTAAACAGCAAATTTATCCATGCTAATCTGGCCTTGCGCTACCTGCGTGGAATGGGGGCAGAGGAAGATATCCTGCTGCGTGAGTATACCATCAACGACCGTCTCGAGGTAATTGCCGGCGATATCTTTCAGCTCGCAGCGGATGTGATCGGGTTTTCCTGTTATATCTGGAATATCACCGAAACGTTGGAACTAATCGATACCCTTCACCAGGTGAGCCCGGAAACGATTATCATCTTAGGCGGGCCGGAGGTTTCTTATGACCCGGGTGAATATCTCACCCGGCCTGGCGTCGATTTTGTGGTGTTTGGCGAGGGGGAACAGACCTGGCGTGAGCTCTTGACCGTCCTGAGGCCGGAAGTACCGAAGCGGGTCATCAGCCGGGAACGCTTAAGCCAGATTAACGGCCTGGCATACCGGGCAGACGGCAAGCCGGTAATCAATCAGCCCAGAGAACTGATTAAGGATTTGGGTACGATTCCATCGCCATATCTGCGTCTTGACGGACTGGAAAACAAGATTGCCTATGTCGAGAGTACCCGGGGTTGCCCGTTTAATTGTCAGTATTGTTTATCCTCAACCTTTCAGGGAGTGCGTTATTTCCCGTTGGAGAGGACGAAACAAGAACTGAAGCAATTAATCGCCGCCGGTGTAACCCAGGTTAAATTTGTCGATAGAACTTTTAACTGCAATAAACAACACGCTCTGGCGATTTGGCGGTTCCTCGCGGCTTGGCATCCGGCAGCGAATTTTCACTTTGAAATCAGCGCTGACCTCTTGGATGAAGAGATAATTTCGTTTCTGCGTCAGGTCCCACCCGGCTTATTCCAGTTTGAAATCGGGGTGCAGTCGACCAATAGCCAAACGTTGGATTCGATCAGGCGTAAAACAAACCT
>DATAMA010000030.1:0-4722 GCA_036260765.1 Desulfobacteria bacterium
CCGCTTGCTCACCATCCCTTAGGGTAGTGTCTATTAGCCTGTTTAACATGATGTTTAAGCTTTTCATAGCGTGATCCCTGTATTTTCAGTGTATTTAACACGATTTTTTCATTATCAATAATTTAAGCTCGTTTTGACCTAACTTCTCTACTTGCAGATCCAGACTACCGGCAAGCGCTTCCGCCTCCAACCAAGGGGGGATGTGATTGCAACGCACTTCTACGGAATAAAACTGGCCCTTCCGCAAGAATGGAAGCAATACTTGCTTTGAGGTAATCCCCGAATTGTTGGCCTGAAGCTCCTCTAGCGAAACGGTGTAGCAGCCATCGGAAACCCCAATTGGCAAGGGAATCAGGTTATGCGTGTTTTCCTGGCCTGGCGAGGTCTTTTCTTCTTCTTCCAGGATGTAATCCAAAAAGTCCTCTGGCTTACCATCCAATTCCCAAATACTGCACTTGGCCTTTTCCAGTTCAAAGTAGGGTACGCCAACTACTGAAAGTGCGACAAAGATTTTGCAAGCGTCCAAAAACTTGAGGACATCAACCATACTCTGACGCAGACCCTTTAGTCCTCCGTTTTTGTCCAGACAAAAACTTCTTACTCTTAACACGCGCCACTGGCTCTGTTCTTTATGATAAATTACAATTCTTCCTGTCTGATTTAATGAAGCTGCATCACCGCTATCATTGAGAAAAACCGCAATATCCTTAGGCATTAGACACATACCCCCTTTTTTGACGGAATCAACACTCCTTCATTACGCCAGTTCCAACCGCTTAACTACATTGCCCCCTTCGATGTGCTCATCGAGGATTTCCTCGACATCGTCGGCGGTTACGCCCCCATACCAAACATTATCAGGGTAAACAATGACGATTGGTCCCTTTTCGCACAGGCCGAGGCAACCGGTATTCGTCACCATCACCTCACCGCCCAGACCCCGTTCCTCAATCTCTTCCATGAAGTTCATCATCAAATCGACCCCGCCCCGGGAGTAGCAAAACCCTTTTTGTTGACCAGAAGGCCTTGAACTGGTACAGACAAAAATATGCCGTTTCGGCTTAACCATTATTCCACCTCATTTTTCACAGTTATTACGATATCTTTTCTCTGTGCAACTGTTAGGCTATTTCCTGACAATGCTCACAGATCACCTTCACGGTATAATCCAGGCCGTTTTCGACTGAATCGCAGAACTCCACACACAAAAGGTTGTGCTTGAGCAGCCGTTCCTTGGCATTGTATCCGATCCGCATCGTCAACACGGCGTCGCAATCCTGGATCGCCCGGAGCATTTGGTCGCGCCGCGCAGTTTCGTCATCACACTCTTCATTCCCGGCACAATACTGATCTACCCGGCGTTTTTCCACCAGTTTAAACGCCCCGTGATTTCCTTCATAGATAGAGAATTCCGTGGCATGGCCGAAGTGCTGATCAACCAGCCTGCCGTACTTAGAGGTAACCGCAATCCGATATTGCTTGGCCTGGCCTCCAGTTACCGGTTCAACGCTCCGATCGACAGCCGTCCTAAACTCAGCGGACCGATCCTCTCCCAGTAAGCCAATCGCATCGGCGCGGCATTGTTGGCAGTGGTACATCTGCTGCAAATCGACCTGACATACACGGCGCAAGGCGTTTAATTCTTTCATGCCGGTCTGGGGATGGTGCTCAAAAACGCTGCCTGAGGCCGGAATCAACGGCATAATGTTGCTAATGAAAACCCCGAGTTCTTTCATCTTTTTTACGACCGCCGGAATGTGGGTGTCGTTAATCCCTTTGAGCATCACGGTATTAACCTTGACCACAACACCATGTTGCACTAGATAGCGGATTCCGCTTAGTTGGTTTTCGACCAGGATTCCGGCCGCTTCGCTGCCGACATATTTTTGTCCCTTATAAAGCACATGCTTGTAAATTTGCGCGCCGATCACGGGATCAAGGCAGTTAACCGTAACCGTTACATGCCTCACTCCCAAAGCGACGATTTTTGCGGCATATTCGGGCAGCATCAGGCCATTTGTCGACAGACAGAAGGTTACTTTCTGATCTGATTGTCTAATTAACTTTAACGTCTTTTCTGTTTGCTCCCAATTGGCCAGGGCATCGCCCGGCCCGGCTATCCCCACAACACTGAGGTTAGCCACTTTACTTTTTACCACTTCATACTTTTGTTGTGCCGCGGCCGGTGTCAATACCTCACTCGTAACCCCAGGCCTGCTTTCATTGACACAGTCATATTTACGATTGCAATAGTTGCAGCTGATATTACACCACGGCGCTACCGGCAAATGTATTCTGGCGTAGGTATGATGAGCGCCAACCGAGAAACACGGGTGGTGCTTGGTTTCAGCCAATGCCCCCAAGGAGATCTCCGTTTTTAATCCGCAAGCTCCGCATGCCATTTTCTCTCACCTCGATAATATTGCTTATACATCGAACGACGGTAATTTTTCAGCTTATTCTCCAGGAGGGTGTTTGTGAGTCGGTCCAAGAGCGTTGCCGTACCGGTATATCCCACCGACAGGATGCGCTGTCCCCCGACCCGGTCATTAATCGGAAATCCGATTCTTACCAGCGGTATTCCCCGTTTTTCCGTCAGAAACTTCCCTTCGGACGGCCCAATTGCCAGATTAGCCGTTTCACTGTGGGCCAATATCGCGGCAAAATCGCTCTGGTTAAGCAGCTGCACAGGGTAGGGGACTTGCTTGAGTTCCGGTTCAAGCAGCTCTTTAAGCCGGCTGTTTTTACTCCCGGTAGCAATTACCCGTGGGTAGATCCCATTTTCCAGGCAGGTCTTGGTAACAGCGTAAACAAGTTCCGGTTCACCAAAAATGACGCTCTGGCCTTCCGAATTGTATTTGTGAGCATCAATCATACAGTCGAGGAGCCTGCCCCGTTCCAACTGGATGCTTTTGGGCACCGCCTTGCCGGAGATCTCCTTGAGCACTGCCAGGAACCGGTCGGTACCGTCCACGCCTATCGGTAAGGGAAGATTATATACGGGAACGCCATACTGTTCCTCCAGATATTTGCCGGGTGAAAAGCGCTCTTCCACCGTGTTGCCAAACTGAATGGTAGCGGGGGCTCCGGGCATAGCCGCGATATCCTTGAGTCTCGTACCCCCTGCGGGAATTTTAGTGTAAGGCCTGGTAAACGGCCGGTCCAGGGTATCGGAGAAGTCCGGCAGCAGGGTATACTTTATCTTCATCAGTTGAAGCAGTCGCTTTAGTTCACGGATGTCTGCCGGGCTGATATTGGGGACGATGATGTTTACCTTTTCATGTTGTTTGGTATCTTGGGCAAGTTTGGCCACAATTCTCGTGGTAGCCAACCAATAGCCCTCAAAATTGCTGTCCCCGTAGCCAGGAGTCGACACTGTGACGATCGGGAATTGCTTAAGCCTTCTTTCCTCTAGATAATCAGCGGAAATTCGATCGATGTCCTCACCGATCGTCTCGGCCAGGCAGGTGGTCAGCACGCCGATCAGTTTCGGCCGGTAAACCTGGCGCAAATTATCCAAACCCTGCTTTAGGTTTTTTTCTCCGCCGTAAATCGTGCCTTTTTCATTGAGCGAGGTCGATCCGACATCGATTGGCTCATTAAAATGTTCCGCGATTGCGCGCCGCATATAGGTACTGCAGCCTTGGGAGCCGTGGATAAGGACCATTGATTTTTCCAGCCCTTTAAAAGGAAGGATTCCTCCCATGGGCATACACATATGGCATGGGTTTTCCGTTACGCTTCGTACACTGTGCCTTTCCGTTATGGTCTCTCCCTTCCCACGTACTTCCATACCGGTGAACAAAGGGTAGCGTGGACCTCCCGGGCAAAGTTGACCGCGCCCACAAAACCGCTTAAGGGATGCTTGCGGTCATGGTTATGGTCAATAAAGGCGACCCCCAATTTATAGGCAAGTGGCCTTTCCTTCACCCCTCCGACCAAGAGGTGAGCTCCCTTTTCCAACATAAACTTTTCCAACTCAGCCGGGTTGGCATCATCGAGGATTACCGTTCCGTCACTGGCCAGGTCATTGATTGTGGCATACTCGTCCTGTTTACCGTTTTGCGTGCCAACCATGACTACATCCATCCCCAGTTCCCTGAACTGTTTGAGCAAGGAGATTGCTTTGAACCCTCCCCCAACAAAAACTGCCGCCTTTTTGCCGCTGAGTTGGGCGCGGTAACTCTCAATAATCGGCTGAATCTTTGCCGTTTCGCGCGCGATCAGTTCTTCCGTTTTCCACATGATTTCCGGATCATTAAAAGCCTTGGCAATATTGCGCAGGGACTCGCAGGTATCCTGAACGCCCAGGAAAGAGACCCGCAAATAGGGAATACCATAGATTTGTGCCAATTGCTGCGCCAAATAAGTCATCGAACCGGCACACTGGATGATATTCAAACTGGCTCCCGGCGCTTTTTTCAGAGTTTCATAACTGGCATCACCGGTAAAAGTTGAGTTAACGTTTATCCCTATTACATTTAGATAGCGCTTGATTATCCAGATTTCGCCGGCCAGGTTAAAGTCGCCCATGTAGTTAACTGACTTGCTTACTTTGTCCGTAGATCCGTCAGCTTTCAACAGTTTCAGCAAGGCATCGCATGCCGCCCGGTATCCGGCGGCCTTGTTCCCGATAAAACCGCTGGACTGCACCGGAATAATTCTGATCCCGTGCCGCTGCCCCGCCGCCTTGCACACCGCTTCCAGATCATCGCCGATAAC
>DATAMA010000033.1:0-3145 GCA_036260765.1 Desulfobacteria bacterium
GAGGCCACTCCAATATAATCAAAGGCTATTAGCCAAACAGAATTCGGAAAGTTTCTTTAATGCCCGCTCCGCCAGTTTTGCCCCGCGTTCCCGTTTTCCCCTGATTTTAACCTCAAGCGCTGGAAACAGGCCCCAGGTAACGTTCATGGGCTGGAAGTCGGTTGATTCAGAACAGCCGACGTGGCGTTCCAAGGCGCCAAGCGCGGTCTCAGCGGGAAAGACCAATGGATCTTGTTCCTGCACAAGACGGGCAGCATTGATCCCCGCAACCAATCCACTGGCCGCGGACTCCAAATATCCCTCAACCCCGGTTATTTGTCCGGCAAAGAAAATATGGTGATACCGGGGATCCTTTAGTTGAAAGCTGGGCTTCAGCACTGTCGGCCCCTCGAGGAAAGAATTTCTGTGCATTACCCCGAACCGGATAAATTCAGCGTGTTCCAAGCCGGGAATTAACCGGAATACCCGCTGTTGCTCGCTCCATTTAAGGTTAGTTTGAAAACCGACCAGGTTAAACATTGTCCCTTCGCGGTTTTCCTTACGTAATTGAACAACGGCAAAACTTCGCTTGCCCGTGCGCGGGTCAGTTAAACCGACCGGTTTAAGCGGGCCAAAAGTAAGTGTTTGCGGACCACGTGCAGCCATAATTTCCAGTGGCATGCATCCTTCAAAAACCATCTTCCGTTCAAAATCTTTAACCTGATGCACCTCGGCGCTGATCAGTTCCCGGTAAAATCGTTCGTATTCTTCCTTGCCCATCGGGCAGTTAACATAATCAGCATCGCCTTTGTCATAACGCGAGCCCCAGAATGCCTTGTCAAAATCAATTGACTCCGCCGTAACAATCGGGGCAGCAGCGTCATAAAAATGCAAATAGTTGTTTCCGGTTACAGCCTTGATTGAAGCGGCTAAATCGCCTGAGGTAAGGGGGCCGGAAGCAACTACAACGATGTTGTCCGTCGGCAGTTCGCACACTTCCGACCGCACAATTTCAACGTTAGGATGTTCAGTTAGCCGCTGCGTAATCTCAGCGGCAAATAATCCCCTGTCCACGGCCAGAGCGCCTCCCGCAGGCACCCTGTGCCGATCAGCAGCGGTCATGACTAATGAATCAAGGCGGCGCATTTCTTCTTTTAACAACCCTACGGCATTTTCCGGACCGGCTGCCCGTAAGGAGTTGCTGCATACTAATTCGGCAAACAACGCGGTCTTGTGCGCAGGAGTTATTTTTACCGGGCGCATTTCATATAACCGTACAGTTATTCCCCGCCTGGCGACCTGCCACGCAGCCTCGGCGCCCGCTAAGCCGGCCCCTATTACAGTAACTTCTGCATTCACATAGCGTCAATCCTTTTATCGCTAGACTATTCAACCGAATCTTGATAAACTCCGGCTTGATCGAGCAATGTCTCTTTCGTTGCCGGCTGGTCCGAGCCAGACATCGGCTCCTCATAGCGGCAGGTTTTATTGACACAAACCAACCGGTCGCCTTCTTTTTTGGAATGTTTGATTACCAGTTGTTCAGAACATTGTGGGCATGCTTTTCCCGCCGGGCGATCCCAGGAAGTATAATCACATTCAGGATATTTGCTGCAGCCAAAAAATTTACGTCCTTTTTTGGAACGGCGTGCAACCAAAGGCGCATGGCACTTCGGGCAGGGCACCCCGATTTCTTCCAGCAGCGGCTTGGTATTACGGCATTCAGGGAAACCGGGGCAGGCTAAAAACTTGCCAAAGCGGCCAATTTTTTTAACCATCATCCGGCCGCACAGTTCGCACGGTATATCCGTCACTTCTTGTTCACGCTCTAACCCAATTTCCCCGATTTCTGCTTCTGCTTTGTCCAAAGTCGGTTTAAAGTCAACATAAAATTCAGCAATTACCTTGCGCCATGGCAGATCACCGTCGGCAATATCATCCAGTTTTTCTTCCAGGCCAGCGGTAAACTCAACATCAATCACATCGGGGAAGTATTTTTTGAGCAAATCGATGACGATTTCTCCCAACTCAGTGGGGTAAAGATGTTTTTCTTCCCGGACAACGTAACCGCGGGTCTGTATCGTTTCAATAGTCGGTGCATAAGTGCTTGGCCGTCCGATACCTACCTCTTCCATTTTTCTTACCAGGCTTGCTTCGGTATAACGCGGCGGTGGTTCGGTAAAATGTTGTTTTGGGTTAAGCCGTACCAACTCAAGTACGGTACCCTCCGGCAGATCAGGTAGAATATCCGTCTTTTCTTCCGGCGAGTCCTCATCTCGACCCTCAATATAAACTTTCATAAAGCCGGGGAATCGAATAACAGAGCCGCTTGCTCTAAAGATAAAATCTCCGGCGGCTATATCCATGGTCGTGATGTCCAAAACGGCAGGCCCCATTTGGCTGGCCAAGAAGCGGTCCCATATTAATTTGTACAGTTTATACTGGTCGCGGGACAAAACCGCTTTAACGCTTTCAGGTTCAATACTGACCGATGTAGGCCGGATTGCTTCGTGTGCATTTTGAATTTTGCCCTTCGCCTGTTGTTCACGTACTTCTTTGCTAATAAAGTTTTCCCCATAGCGTTCCCGAATAATGTTTCGTGCCTCTTCTACGGCAAGCTGCGATACCCGGGTGGAGTCCGTCCTGATATACGTAATCAAACCGACAGTACCTAACTCCTTGCCCAGATCCAGACCCTCGTACAACTGCTGCGCAATCATCATCGTCTTTCGCGCTGTAAAATTAAGTTTACGATAGGCCTCCTGTTGCAGGCTGCTGGTAGTAAACGGCAAAGAAGGATTACGCTTTTTCTCACGTTTCCGAACTTCGCGCACCAGATATTTTTGTCCAGCCAAGTTTTTAGATACCCGCTCCATTTCCTGGGCGCTGTGAATCTCTACCTTGGCATTATGTTCCTTATACAGTTTGGCTTCAAGTTTACCTTGGCCGGAATTAAGTTCTGCCATCAAACTCCAATATTCTTCCGGCTTAAACGCCTTAATCTCCTCTTCCCGGTCCACGATCAATCTTACGGCCACAGACTGAACACGTCCGGCGCTCAAACCCTTGCGCACTTTGCGCCACAAGAGTGGGCTTAGATTGTAGCCAACCAGACGGTCCAGGATGCGGCGCGCCTGCTGGGCATCAACGAGTGATAAGGCCACCG
>DATAMA010000039.1:0-8431 GCA_036260765.1 Desulfobacteria bacterium
GCGGGAAATTGGAAAATGTATAAGACCGGCCCGGAGACCAAAGAATTTGCGGATAAGTTCAAGCCTTTGGTAAATGGCAAAGCCGATGGTGAAATTGTTCTCTGCCCGCCGTTTACGGCGCTGGAGCTGCTGAGCGAAGCACTACGCGGGACAAATGTGGCCCTTGGCGCACAAAATATGCATTGGGAAGCGCAGGGAGCGTTTACCGGAGAGATTTCCCCATTGATGCTCAAAGCGGCAGGCTGCAAATACGTGATTTTGGGGCACTCAGAACGGCGCGAGTACTTTGGCGAAAGCGATGAACTGATTAACCGCAAGGTTAAGGCAGCAATTGCCAACGGCCTGATCCCCATCCTCTGTGTCGGAGAGAAATTGGAACACCGGGAGGCCGGCACTACCGAAACTGTGATTAGAACCCAGCTGTTGTCAGGATTGCAAGGGGTTGAACCGGCTGCCGTGGCCAAGATGGTCATCGCCTACGAACCGGTTTGGGCAATTGGTACCGGAAAAACGGCATCGAGCGGGGATGCGGAACAAGTAAGCAGTTTCATCCGTTCTTTGATCAGTGCAACATTTGGCAGCGAGGCCGGACAAACGGTAAGAATTCAATATGGCGGAAGTGTGAAACCCGGCAATGCTGCAGAGTTACTGGGTATGCCGAATATCGACGGCGCTCTGGTCGGCGGAGCTAGCCTGGATCCAGAGGCATTTGCCCGGATAATCGATGCCGGCAAGGCCGGAGCCTGATAAAGGAGGAATTCTGTGTCGGCTGCAAACAAGCCCGTAGCTTTGATTATTCTCGACGGCTGGGGCTATAGCGAAGAGACAAAAGGAAACGCATTATTAGCGGCAAACCTACCGAACTACCGCAGGTTGCGGGCGAATTACCCCAACACGCTGTTAAAGGCTTCGGGTGAAGCGGTCGGTCTACCGCAGGGGCAAATGGGAAATTCAGAAGTCGGCCATCTGAATATCGGCGCCGGCCGGATAGTGTACCAGGAACTGAGCCGGATCTACAAAGCGATTGAAGATGGTGAATTATTTAAGAATCAGGTGCTGCTGAAGGCGATGGACCAGGCTAAGTCCGGAAATAGAGCCCTGCATCTGATGGGTTTGTTGTCTGACGGTGGGGTACACAGCCATATTCAGCATTTAATCGCCCTATTGCAGTTGGCCAAAGAACGGGGACTAAGCAAGGTTTTCCTGCATGTCTTTCTTGACGGCCGCGATGTTTTGCCGGACAATGCCAAAATATACATTGAACAGATTGAAGCAAAATGCAAAGAACTTGGGGTCGGGAAGATTGCCAGTGTAATGGGACGGTATTATGCGATGGACCGCGACAGGCGCTGGGATAGAGTTAAGCTGGCCTATGACGCGATGACATCAGGAACAGGGGTTATGGCGGCTACCGCCTCGGCGGCGGTGGAACAGTCCTATAACCAAAAGGTCACGGATGAATTTGTCGTACCGACAGTCCTCCTGGATGGTCCGGCACCAACCGGGTTGGTCGAGGACGGCGACAGCATCGTGTTTTTCAATTTCCGTGCCGACCGGGCCCGGGAGATTACGCATGCGTTTGTCGATGACGACTTTACCGGCTTTGAACGGGCGAAGCATCCGCAGGTTCACTTCGTCTGTCTGACTCAATATGACGCGGCGATTGACGCCCCTGTCGCTTTCCTGCCACAAAATCTGGCGGATACGTTGGGACAGGTCCTTGCCGCAAATAAGCTAAAACAATTGCGCATTGCGGAGACGGAAAAATATGCGCATGTCACGTTCTTCTTTAACGGCGGCGTAGAAAAACCGAATCCGGGTGAGGACAGGGAGTTAATTCCCTCACCCAAAGTAGCGACGTACAATTTAAAACCGGAAATGAGTGCACCGGAGGTAACGAGCAAGGTCGTCGAGAAGATTACGGCCGGTGACTATGACGTAATCATCCTGAACTTTGCCAATCCGGACATGGTCGGGCATACCGGTGTCTTCGAGGCAACGGTAAAAGCGGTGGAAACAGTTGATGACTGTCTCGGCAAAATTGTGGACACTGTGTTGGCCCAAGGCGGGGTGCTGTTGATTACGGCTGACCACGGCAATGCCGAGGCTAAAATTGACCCTAAAACTAACGCTGTTTTAACTGCGCATACTACCAACCAGGTACCGTTTATCCTGGTCGGAGAAAGATTCAAGGGCCGGGGGTTGCGCCCGGGCGGTTCATTACGGGACATTGCGCCTACGCTGCTGGACATCCTGGGGATTAACCAGCCGGCGGTAATGACGGGGACAAGCCTGCTTCAAGTGTAAGCGGTAGATATAAAGGAGGTTCAACTCAGTGACAATTATTGAAGATGTAGTTGCAAGGGAAATTTTAGATTCACGTGGTAACCCAACCGTAGAGGTCGACGTTTACCTCGAAGACGGAACCATGGGCAGAGCCGCTGTGCCGTCCGGCGCTTCCACAGGGGCCTATGAGGCTGTGGAGTTAAGAGATGGTGACAAGGAACGTTATTTGGGTAAAGGAGTCACCAAAGCGGTTGACAATGTGAACACGATCATCGCCCCTGAGCTGGTTGGCTTAAATGCCTTGGACCAGGTTGGGATCGATCAAATGCTGATTGAGATGGACGGTACGGCGAACAAAGGAAACTTTGGCGCCAATGCCATCCTGGGAGTTTCTCTGGCAGTAGCCAAAGCAGCCGCAGAATCACTGGGTCTTTCCCTCTATCAATACATTGGCGGTGTTAACGCCAAGACCTTGCCGGTGCCGATGATGAATATCCTTAATGGCGGCAAGCATGCCGACAATAATGTGGATATTCAGGAATTTATGGTGATGCCGGCTGGGGCAACCTCGTTCGCCGAAGCCCTGCGCATGGGAGCAGAAGTCTTCCATAATCTAAAAGCAGTTCTCAAGGCCAAAGGCTATAACACGGCAGTCGGTGATGAAGGCGGCTTTGCACCAAACCTGAACTCAAACGAAGAAGCGATTGAGGTCATTTTGGCTGCGATTGAGAAAGCGGGGTACAAAGCCGGTAAAGATGTCTTTATTGCCCTGGACGTTGCCGCCAGCGAACTTTGGCGGGACGGCAATTATGTTCTGGCCGGCGAGGGCAAAACCCTTACTTCCGAGCAATTGATCGACTTTTATGAGTCCCTGGTCACCAAATATCCGGTTATTTCGATTGAAGACGGGCTTTCCGAGGACGATTGGGATGGTTGGAAAAAACTTACCGCACGCCTGGGCGGCAAAGTACAGCTTGTCGGGGATGACTTGTTTGTAACCAATACCGAAAAGTTAGCCAAGGGGATTGCCAATGCGACAGCAAATGCGATTCTGATCAAGGTCAACCAAATCGGTACTTTGACCGAAACGTTAGACGCCATTGAAATGGCGAAACGGGCAGGTTATACCGCCGTAGTATCGCACCGCTCCGGTGAAACCGAGGATGCCACCATTGCCGATATTGCCGTGGCGACAAATGCCGGACAGATCAAAACTGGGGCACCCTCCCGCACAGACAGGGTCGCGAAATATAACCAATTACTGAGAATTGAAGAAGAGCTTGATGATACCGCCCAATATCCAGGCATCAAAGCATTTTACAATATCAAGCGGGGCTAAGCTTAATAACTGCAAGACTGCCGCGAAGTGGTTGCAATGATAAAGCAATCTCACTTCGCGGCTTAGTATTTAATCGCTTTCTTGTACTATCGGAAAGTATAACCTTGCCAATATTGGCAAGCGCGCAGAGGGAACCGATGCGCGTTTTTCTTGCTTTTTGGTTAGCCGTTTGTTAAAATTATACTACTAGTGGACAAATAAACACTCCAAGGTGGTGAACCGGTTTGACAGCTTTTTTGGTAGTTGTTCTCGTAATTAGTTCTTTGGGATTAATTGCGACGATTTTGATGCAATCAGGTCATAGCGCAGGTTTGTCTGGCGCGATTGCTGGAGCTGGAGAAACGTTTTTTGGTAAGAAGAAAGGTCTGGATGAATTACTGACCAAGGTTTCGGCCGTTTTTGCTGCATTATTCTTGCTTTCGGCATTGGTCATGGCCATTTTCCACAAATAGGAAATACTAAAAGTTTACTACAACAAATAGAATAATTACTGCACGAAATAAAACGGGGTTAAGTAGGCTTTGCAAATCATACTTCCCCGTTTTTTTTACGCGGAAAGGGCGGTTAACTATCGTCTGAGTTCTCTGGAGAATGGGAATAATTACATAGGGGAGTGTGTATCGAGCATGAATCTGTCTATCTATGCTGCCGGAGCCGCAGTTGTCGGCTTACTGTTCGCAGTATACTTGACAAGAAGTGTGCTGGGGGAAAACCCCGGCAACGCGAAAATGCAAGAGCTATCCCAGGCGATTTTTGAAGGCGCAATGGCGTTTCTGAATCGCCAGTACCGAACCCTGATTCCATTTGTTGTAGTAATTTTTATTGTCTTATGGCTAAGCAAGAATATCGAGACGGCAATCTCCTTTGTTTCCGGAGCGGTATTATCTGCTATCGCCGGTTATGTCGGAATGAGTATTGCGACCCGGGCAAACACCCGCACAACAGAAGCTGCCAGAACCAGTCTGAATAAGGCCTTAGGAGTCGCTTTCCGCGGCGGTGCGGTTATGGGTATGTCCGTTGCGGGGCTTGGGTTGCTCGGCGTGTCCGTGTTGTATCTAGTATTTCAAAAACCCGAGATTATCAACAGCTTTGCTTTTGGTGCTTCGGCCATCGCCTTATTTGCCAGGGTCGGCGGTGGTATTTACACGAAAGCGGCGGACGTCGGTGCTGATTTAGTGGGTAAGGTTGAAGCGGGTATTCCGGAAGATGATCCGCGGAATCCCGCCGTTATTGCCGATAATGTCGGTGATAATGTCGGCGATACTGCAGGGATGGGCGCAGATTTGTTTGAATCATACGCTGCGACCACGATTGCGGCGATGTTAATTGGGGTTAGCCCTAATATTGTTAACACCCTCGGTTTGGCGAAAGGGTCGGTAGATGCAGTCCTGCTGCCACTGCTATTAGGGGCTTGTGGCGTGATCGCCGCAATCTTAGCCGGTTTTCTGGTGCGTACAGGCGAAAACGCCAATCCGCAGACCGCGCTGAACAAGGGTTTGTACGGTACCAATATCATCGTGGCCAGCGCGGCTTTTTTCTTGACCCAATGGCTTGTGCCTGGTAAGGCGATTGAGGTTTTTATCGCCGTTGTCTGCGGCCTGGTTGTAAATATTGCGATCGGTTACATTACTGAGTACTATACATCCAACTTAAAACGCCCTGCACAGGCTATTGCCGAAGCATCGCAAACCGGGGCAGCAACCAATATTATCGCCGGCATTGCCACCGGTTTAAAAAGTACTGTTTGGCCGGTATTGGTGATATGTGCAGCGACCTTGATTGCTTACCAGTTCGCTGGGGTTTACGGGATCGCTATGGCGGCAATGGGTATGCTTTCCACTGCCGGAATGGTCGTGGCGATAGACTCATTTGGACCAGTTGCAGATAATGCGGGCGGCATTGCCGAGATGGCGGAACTGGAAGCAAAGGTACGTGAGACCACGGACCGGCTGGACGCTGTCGGCAACACCACGGCCGCTGTGGCGAAAGGTTTTGCGATTGGCTCTGCAGCGCTGACTGCCTTAGCTTTGTTTAATGCTTTCAGCGAAATAGCCGGACTGCAAGCTATTGACATTCTCCAACCGCTGACCATTGTCGGATTATTTATCGGCGGTGCGTTACCATTTCTGTTTTGTGCCTTTGCCATGGAAGCAGTCGGTAAGGCGGCATTTGAGATGATCAATGAAGTTCGCCGTCAGTTCAGAGACATTCCCGGCTTGATGGAAGGCAAGGCGAAACCTGATTACCGGGCGTGTGTCGATATCAGTACCAGAGCAGCGATCAAACAGATGATTATTCCGGGTCTACTCGCAGTCGGTACACCGCTGCTGGTCGGATTTGGCCTGGGCAAGACCGCTATGGGCGGGATGTTAGCCGGCGGTACCTTAGGCGGGTTGCTGTTGGCGATCTTCATGGCTAATGCCGGCGGGGCCTGGGATAACGCGAAAAAATATATCGAAGCGGGCAATCTCGGCGGCAAAGGAACGGAGACGCATGCGGCAGCGGTCACCGGGGATACCGTCGGTGATCCATTTAAAGATACCGCCGGTCCTTCACTGAATGCCTTGATCAAGGTGATGGGGACAATTTCGCTGATTATAGCGCCATTTTTGCGCTAGGTTGTCGCCAGGTAACAATCTTGCCGGTTAGGTTTACTACTGAAGTGTGGTAGAATAAAGGTAATATGAGACATGAGTTAGGCCGGGGGTAGCAGTGGCAAAAGAACAGATTAAAGTAGTAGCGGAAAATAGAAAAGCACGGCATGATTATTCTATCGAGGAAACGATGGAAGCGGGGATCAACCTTACCGGCACTGAGGTAAAGTCTTTGCGTGCGGCGCGGGTAAACCTAAAGGATAGCTTTGCGCGGATTGAAAACGGAGAAATATTGCTCTACCAGATGCATATCAGCCCGTATGAACAAGGAAACCGCTTTAACCACGATCCCTTGCGGACGCGTAAGTTATTGATGCACCGGTCTGAAATCAATAAACTGGCCGGTAAAATCAAGCTGCAGGGATTAACCCTTGTTCCGCTGAAGGTTTATTTTGCGCATGGGCTGGCCAAAATTGAATTGGCTTTGGCCAAAGGTAAAAAGCAGTTTGACAAACGGCAGGATATCGCCGAACGCGATGCCAAGCGTGAAATCGATCGGCATTTAAAAGAACGGCAAAAAATGTGAGTCGAAGATTTTACGTTTTCATGTTATAATGTTTTAGCGTCAAAAAGCCAAAGAAAAATATCAATAATTTAATATGGGGGCGTTTTTAGATTCGCTCGGGGAATGCGGTGGCAGAAGAAGCGAGTCGAGATCCCACCTGGCTCGTTAAACGGTGGATCTTATAATTGCTAACGAAGATTACGCTTTAGCTGCTTAATTGCAGTCTAACATCCTACCTTCTGTGTCTGCGGTGAGGGATAGGGTGTCAAATTAGCAGGCTGCCCGAAGGCCAATTCTCGGAGGCTTAGGGGAGATTTATCGAGATAGTTCCGAAGAAATCCTGTCTTTGGGAGTTTAACGGAGCGAAATTTTAAAGCAAAGACTACACTCGTAGATGCTTCTGTAGCTGCTCTTCGATACAGGGGTGCAAGTCCCCTCGCCTCCACCATAATATTGCGAGTAATCAGCCTTAAATGGCTGATTTTTTGTTTTTGAAAGAAAAGAGAGGTCTAGACAGTCTAAGAAATCTTGATTTAATCAGGTTTCAGATTGGCCAGGGCTAGACCTCTTGTTTTCCAGTACACCAGCGTTGCGGGTTCCCGCGTATATGAGCGGAAATAGAAAAATCCCTGGAACGCTTGAAATAAGCGGATTTCAGGGATTTCTCTATGTAACAAAATGCAGTTGTGTAATATTTTTATCTTGGTATTCCTAAGTGTTAGTTCACCCTAAATTTGATTAGACATTGGCTAATGTTGGAACATGATAGGGTCAACCCTGTGGTCATGTAATTGAGAAATAACTATGCTATTTCAAATTCATCAATATTTCCAGGTGCAATTGTATTGTCCAACATACGAAACTTGGTAGGTTTCACTTCATATACTGCCATATTATTTTGCATTTCAGGATTTGGCGGGAGTGATGCAAACGCTGGTCTACGTTCCATAAAATAGTGCATATAGGCACCAATTTTGGCTGGATCTTCACACCTTGTAACAGTTCCGTCAATTTCAACGGATTTTGCAGAGAAAAAATCGGCATCCTGCTCGGTAACTATAGCTGCAATTGATTGGTTGTTCATCATGTTTGAGGCTTTTCTAGAGCGCAGGTCTGTAAAGAAAAATAACGATTCCCCTGTCCACATATAGTCAACAGTATCTAAAGCGGGCGTCCCATCAGCCCCAACCGTTGCCAATGTTAAAATGGAGTAATTTGTCTAAAAGCCCGCATTTAATTGCGGGCTTAAGCTTGTTTATATAGTTTTCTTGACAGTATATTTATGGGCTCCGTGATACCATTTAACCGTACCAAAGGGAATGTTCAGAGAGGCATAAGCGCAGTTTTTGTGTCGGTATATCGTCGTATTTGCGTCTCACCAGTTTCCTTTAATTGCCGCAAATAGGCTTCGTAAGTTTCTTTACGCTTGTTTAGTTCCGCCAACTTTTGTACTAGATAGAAAAGCTCAATATTGCGACCACATTCAATCATCAGTCTCCGGTTGGAACGGATGCGGTTAAAGTAACCATATATGTAGATCTCTAGGATCATAGGGAGGCCTTCCTGTATTGGCCGGTGTTGGGTATTCCCAGTGATTCTTGCTCCGTAAAATAAAAAGAGGCCATCATAATGGAGCCACTCTCAAAC
>DATAMA010000055.1:0-4578 GCA_036260765.1 Desulfobacteria bacterium
GCGGCAATGGCGGAGGTTAACCGGGCGCCATTTGATTTGGTTGAAGCTGAGTCGGAATTTGGCGGCGGTTATTTTTTTATCATATCCCAAATCAGATCTTCCTTATTGTAAACAGCATTTTCGAAGTCTGTAGTTGTATGAAGTGCCTTAGTTGGACATGCTTCCGTACACAAACCGCAGAAAAGGCAACGACCTGTATTCATGGTATAGCCCGTCAGGACTTTCTTATTATTCTCGTTCTTTTGGGATGATATCGTTATGACCTTGTTCGGGCATGAAGTCTGACAGATCCCGCAGGCGATACATTTAGGCACGTTCAGGGCCATAGAACTACGGGTCCGGGGAGGCAAATCAGGTTTAACCTCGGGATACATTTCTGTTAATTTCTTTTTAAATGAAGCGTCTAGGGTGATCCCCAAACCCTTTACTAAACCTTTACCAAACACGGCTTACCCTCCAATCCCTGGGTAGATGAGCTGGTACACGTAAATGCCGATACCGGTCAACACAATGTTAGCCAAGGATAAAGGCAGTAGTACTTTCCAGCCAAAATTCATCAACTGGTCGACCCTGAAGCGGGGGAAAGTCCAGCGAACCCACATAATAAAGATAACGACAGCAAAGTCCTTCACAAAGAACCATAACCAACCCGGTAACAACGGTCCTTGCCAGCCGCCCAAGAAGACGGTGGTGGCAATTGCGCCGATCACAAACAAGTTGGCATACTCACCGACATAAAAGAGACCGAAGCGCAAACCCGAATATTCAGAAAAATAACCGCCGCCAAATTCCGACTCAGCTTCAACCAAATCAAATGGCGCCCGGTTAACCTCCGCCATTGCCGCAATCACGTAAACGATAAAGCCTATTGGTTGCAGCAAGACGAACCAGACATGGCTCTGTGCTTCAACTATTGCCGAAGTCTTGAAGGTTTCGGTAATCATCACTACACCTAGCAGTGAGAAAACCAACGGAATCTCATAGCTGATCATCTGAGCTACTGCCCGCATTCCGCCTAACAACGAATATTTGTTATTCGATGACCAGCCGGCCACAACCACCGGCAAAGTAGACAAGCCGGATACTGCCAGCAAATAAAAAATTCCTAAATTCAAGTCAATAGGCACCATTCCCTTGCCAAAGGGGATAATTGCCATGGCCATGATCGTAATCCCCAAAAAGAACATTGGTGCCAAAGCCCACGGCCATTTGTCAACGCCGTCAGGCCGAAAGTCTTCCTTACCCATCAGCTTGACCATGTCGCCGATGATTTGAAACCAGCCGCGAAAGCCCAGTCTGTTTGGCCCAACCCGATACTGCATGTGCGCAGAAACATAGCGTTCCATCATCACAAAGACGCAGACCGTGCCAACCATTACAATTAGAACCACTAGAAAATTGATAATATTCATTACAACATCGGCTGTAACAGTATTACCACCAAACAATGATCTAATCCAGCTGGCTATCAGTAAAAACAAATTATTACCAAATTGTGGCATCTTTTTCTCCCCTATCAGCCCGTATTTTGCTTAGCGGTCACATTCCGGGAGGACTATGTCAAGGCTAGCCAGGATTGCAATTAAGTCAGCAAATTTCCACCCCGGAACAATGTGGGATAGAACCTGAATATTGACAAAAGTGCCGCCCCGAATCCTTAACCGGTATGGTTTCATGCCCCCATCACTGACCAGATAGAAAGAAAGCTCACCGCGTGGATTCTCAACTCTGTGGTAAACCTCGCCTGCCGGAAGTTTTACCACCTTGGGTACTTTAGCAAAGTTAGGCCCTTCAGGAATATCCTTCATCGCTTGTTTGATGATTTTAAGGCTCTCTTCCATCTCCCTGATGCGCACATAATAACGGTCGAAGCTGTCACCGGTTTCACCAACCGGCACATCGAAATCAAACCGGTCATAAATGCCATAGGGCGCATCTTTGCGCAAATCCCATTTGATTCCTGTTGCCCGCAAATTAGGACCCGTTACGCTGATTGCCTTGGCCAACTCCTGTGAAACGACGCCGACTCCTTTACACCTTGCTTGGAAAATCTCGTTCCCCGTGATCAAACCGTTATACTCATCGATAGAGCGGGGAAATTCATTGACAAAAGTGCGCAAAGCCGGCCAAAACTCTTCCGGTGGTTCCGGCATCCCGCCGATACGCGTCATATTGATCGTCATCCGGCCACCGACTGTCATTTCAAACAGGTCAAGAATTTTTTCGCGATCGCGCAAGCAAAACTCAAATGGAGTCCAACCGCCAACGTCAAGGCTGTTACATCCGGTAGCAATCAAATGGCTGGCGATGCGCTGCAGTTCACAAAAAATAATCCGTAAATATTCTGCCCGTTCCGGAACTTCTACCCCTAACAGCTTTTCTACCGTTAGAACATAGCCGGTGTTGTTTTGAATTGAAGCTAGATAATCAAGCCTGTCCGTATATGGAATAAATTGGGTGTAAGTGCGTGACTCTGCCAATTTCTCCAAGCCGCGGTGGAGGTAGCCAACCCTGGGTTCCACTTTGGTTACTACTTCACCATCGAGCGTTACAACCATTCGAAAGACCCCATGTGTGCTGGGGTGCTGGGGTCCAATATTAATTTCGATTTGTTCTGTTCTTAGCATTGCGGACCTCCTATTCCCCGGGTTTAACAGCACGAAGAATTTTCCTTTCCTCGATGCTCGGGACAACATAATCTTTTCTCAAAGGATGACCTTCAAAATCATCCCACAAGAGAATGCGTTTCAAATTAGGATGGCCGCTAAACTGTACACCTACCAAATCAAAGCATTCCCGTTCCGGAAAGTCAGCTCCTGCCCAAATCTTCGTCGCAGAGTCAATCACAGGATTGTCCCTGTCGATGGTAGCTTTAATCCGGATCATGTAGGGACCGGTAAAACTGCTTAAATGATAAACTACTTCGATTTCGTTGCGGTCTGGGTAGTCCACGGCAGTAACATCATGCAAGATTTCGCATGGAGTTTGATTGAAGTTTTTGGCGGCTAACAGTGCCTCACTGATTCTGGCGCCCTTAATTTTCAAAACTGGGATATCGAGGGATTGCTCGTACTCGCCATTGAGCTTTAGAGCTAACTCCTCCATTTGTTTTTGTAAAATATCATTTTCCATTCTTCGCTAACCTCACCTTGGCAGGTTTTTGTACTTTCTGCTTTAGCTGCAGAATGCCGTAAAAAAATGCCTCTGGCCGTGGAGGGCATCCAGGGATATACACATCAACCGGAATAATCGAATCTACCCCTGGCATTACCGCATAGGAATCAGTAAACGGGCCACCTGAATTAGCACAGCTACCCATGGAAAGGACGTACTTCGGTTCAGCCATTTGATCATAGAGCCTTTTTACCGCCGGTGCCATCTTACGGGTAAGGGTACCGGAAACAATCATCAAATCGGCTTGGCGCGGTGAAGGACGCATAACCCCTAAACCAAATCTCTCCAAATCGTAGCGTGGTCCGCCGGCAGCCATAAACTCGATTGCGCAGCAGGCCAACCCAAAAGAGAGAGGCCAAAAGGACCATCCCCGACCCCAGTTCAGTACGTCCTCCAGTTTGGTTAAAATAACGTTCTTTTTAACCATTTCCTCTGCAGCTTGTTGCTTTTCTTTGTCTACTTCCACTCTAAAGCTCCTTCCTTCCAGGCATACCAGAAACCGACCAGTAATATTGCGATAAAGATAAACATTTCTACAAAAGCGAAGGTTCCCAGTTTACGGAATTGCAAGGCCCACGGATACAGGAAAACGGTTTCTACATCAAAGGCTACAAACACTAAGGCGAATAAAAAATAGTTCGGCTTAAACTGAACCCAAGTCTCACCTCTGGTTTCCATGCCGCATTCGTACGGTGTACCTTTCACCTTGTTATATCTTTTTGGAGCCATAAGTTTAGGTATGGTCACTAAAATAAGAGGCAAAGCGATTGCGAATATTAGTAAAATTCCAACTGCACCAAAATTGTCCGTCAAGGATAACCCTCCTTTCTTTTAAATTTTCATACTTTTTTTAAGAAAATAAATAATACTGAATTTATTTTGCCATACTCTACTGGCCTAGTCAAGGAGTTAGCCCAAGCCCAACGGTTGGATCTCCGGACTAAACAGTTGTTTTGCCCGTCTAAACAGCTTTTATGGGGGCAAATGATTTACGATGAATCGGGCAGGCGCCAAAACGTTTCAAGGCACTGGCATGTTCTTTAGTCAGATACCCTTTGTTTGCGGCGAAATTATAACAAGGGTAGTCCTTGTGTAACCTATTCATAAGTTCGTCCCGATATACCTTGGCCAAGATTGACGCTGCTGCAATAGACGCACTTAAGCAGTCTCCGTCAACTACCGTTTGTTGACGCACTTTCATCTTTATCCCCTGATTACCGTCAATTAACAAGTAATCGGCCGTTAATCCCAAGGCCTGCACTGCTCTGACCATTGCTAACTTGGTCGCGCCCAGGATATTAAATTCGTCGATTTCTTCCACGCTGGACGTGCCGATTGACCATGCCTCTGCCTGATGCCTGATCTGCCTTGCCAAATCATTTCGCCTGGCTTCTGTGACCTGCT
>DATAMA010000077.1:0-2812 GCA_036260765.1 Desulfobacteria bacterium
AAATCATCCGCTAGTTCACAAAAAAGCAACTCGATGATGGGAGGCTTGAGTGGTTTCGGTGGGGGATTATCCGGCGCGGGATTCCCAGGAGGATCGGGATTTTCAGGGAATAGAAACGGTAGGAGCAATGGAAATTAGAACAGGTGGTTGATTAGGGGGTGAACTTAATGATAGAGCTTACAAATGTCATGAAGATCTATAAAACGGGGGACCTGGAATTAAGGGCATTAGCCGGAGTAGATTTGAGCGTTGAGCAAGGGGAGTTTGTGGCAATCATGGGCCCCTCCGGTTCCGGAAAATCCACGGTCATGAACATTCTTGGCTGTTTGGATAAGCCCTCTTGCGGTGAGTACGTTTTGGATGGTTTAAAAATAGGTAACGCCAGTGAGAATCAATTAGCGGAAATCCGTAACCGCAAAATCGGGTTTGTGTTTCAGAGCTTTAACCTTTTACCACGGACTACGGCTTTGGAAAATGTAGAACTGCCGATGCTTTACAGTGGGGTGGGAGCCAAACTGCGCAAGGAAAGAGCTACGCAAGCGCTAAGCGCGGTCGGGTTAAGCGAACGTGTCCACCATAGACCGAATGAATTGTCCGGCGGGCAGCAACAGCGGGTAGCAATCGCCCGCTCGCTGGTTAACAGTCCGGTCATCATTATGGCAGATGAACCGACAGGTAATCTTGACAGTAAAGCCAGCATCGAGATTATGTCTATTTTTCAACAACTTAATGAAATGGGGATTACGATTATTCTGGTTACGCATGAACCCGATATCGCCCAGTACAGCAAACGCATAGTCCACTTTAAAGACGGAATCATTCAAGGGGACGAGCCCGTGCCCGACAGATGTATTGCGCATGGAGCGAAGCTGAATTTGAAGTTGACAAGTAGACTGGAGGCGGCGGGGTAATGAATTTTTCGGAGAATATCAGGATAGCTTTTCGCGGCCTTAAGTCGAATAAACTTCGTTCTGCCTTAACGATGTTGGGTATTATTATTGGGGTTGGCGCGGTAATCGTGATGGTTGCCATAGGCCAAGGCGCAAAGGATTCAGTAACAAGCCAAATTCAGGGGTTAGGCTCAAATCTACTCATTGTTTCACCAGGTGCTTCAACCAACGGCGGGGTGCGCGGCGCGGCAGGTAGTATGACGAATATGACCATAGACGATGTCAACGCGATCCAGCGTAATGCCGATGCGGTACAAGCCGTGGCCCCTACGGCAAATACACAAGGACAGGTTGTACGGGGAAAAGAAAACACCTCTACGCAGATAATTGGGACAACCCCTGCCTATGTACAAGTAAGAAATCAGGCTGTTGCCATGGGCAGAAACATTTCTGAAAAAGATCTGAAGGATAAGGCGAAGGTAGCGATAATTGGCACAACGGTTGCGCAAGATTTGGCGGGAAGCGCTAACCCCGGGATTATCGGGAAAATTATCAAAATTAACCAGGTACCGTTTCAGGTAATCGGAATTTTGCAAAGCAAAGGTTCCAGTGGCTCCAGTAACAATGACGACCAGATTATCATGCCGATTACCACAGCCCAATCCCGGTTGATCGGCAGCAAAAGTATTCGAACAATCTATGTGGAAGCAAAGAGTGCTGATTTGATGAATTCCGCGAACGTGGAAATCGAGCAGATTTTGAGACACCGCCACAAATTGACTAGTTCGGCTGCGGATGATTTCACTATTACCAGTCAAACAGATATCCTCTCTACAGCTGAGGGTGTGACTCAGTCTTTGACCCTGCTGTTAAGCGGAATTGCGGCGATATCTCTGTTGGTTGGCGGGATTGGCATTATGAATATCATGCTGGTTTCGGTGACAGAACGCACGCGGGAAATCGGTATTCGCAAGGCTATTGGTGCAAAACAGCTGACAATAATGGTTCAGTTTTTTAATTGAAGCCGTATTTTTAAGTGTTCTTGGTGGAATTCTTGGTATCCTGTTTGGCGCAGGAGGAGCGGTTTTGTTGAATAAGTTTGCCGGGATGACAACACAAATCTCTGCTTCCTCGGTAATCCTGGCATTTATCTTTTCGGCAGCCATTGGCATAATTTTTGGAGTTTTCCCGGCGCAAAAAGCGTCCAAACTTGATCCGATTGAGGCATTGCGCTACGAATAGGAGGAGGCCCCAATGGGTGAGGTGGCGCTTCATTGGATAGACCGTACTGCAGCAGTACGGTCTATCTTTCACCTTATAATGCTTTTTCTGCTTTGGCACAGTGACTGAACTTACCTTGATGCTGACCGTCACAGAAGGGAAGATTGTTTGATTGGCCACAGCGGCATAAATATTGTTCATCTTTTTTTGGGATAGCTATTGCCCTGACCATCAACAAGGTCAACATCACCGGTAACTAGTAACGGGCCATTATCTAATACCTGAATTTTGGCAGTCAAAGTTTAACACCCCCTTATCTTTATCATTAGTAGTTTGGGAACAGGCTTAAGAAATAATGCACTGTTTACAATAAATGTTCACGTGCCCACTTGGGTATTTTAAAAGAAATACCTTTTTAAGCTGATTTTAACTCCCCTAATATAAACTAAAGAGATGATTCATTGCGTGGGCGTAATAAGTCCCGCTAAAACGATCAAAGCAAAGTATAAACTAAAGATAAAATTTAATCGTAACCGTGTCGTCAAAAGGGGGAAATGTTTAAATAAGTCCGAAATTTAACGATTGTGGCAGGAAAATGTTTGTATACACAGAATAATTCATACCATTGTCATAGATTGCTGGACACCAGTGCGGACGGCTGAGAATAGAAGGTGATTATTTTGATTCGAATTGCCATAATT
>DATAMA010000084.1:0-5560 GCA_036260765.1 Desulfobacteria bacterium
TAGGCAAAAAAAAACAGCCAACACTGGCTGCATTCGTTTACAACGGCATCGCTTTGTTCATCAGTTATAATTCGGCCAAGTCGTATGGAGTGCGCTGATACACATAATAATTCAGCCAGTTGGCAAAAAGCAGATGTGCATGGCTTCGCCAGGACATCACCGGCCGGCTGGCCGGATTGTCAGCAGGAAAGTAATCTTGCGGTATCGTTATCTCGATTCCTTTGTTCAAGTCGCGGAAATATTCTTTCGCTAATGTGCCTTGGTCATACTCGGAATGTCCTGTAACGAAAAACTGACGCCCGTTTTTATTTGCCACCAGATAAACACCGGCAATGTCCGAGATCGCTAATATTTCAAGTTCCGGTACCTTTTCCACATCCACTTGTTTTATCGTAGTGTACCGGGAATGCGGCGCCCAAAAATAGTCATCAAAACCTCTTGTCAGCGGATGAGAGTGGATAAGCGATGTGTGTTTAAAAATGCCGAACATCTTCTCGGGCAATTTGTACTTCTGAACCCCAAAATGATAGGCTAAGCCGGCCTGGGCGCCCCAGCAGATATGCAGCGTGGAATAGACGTTGCGTCTTGACCATTCCATTATCTTACACAGCTCCGGCCAGTAATCGACTTCTTCAAATTTCATTTGCTCAACCGGTGCACCGGTAATGATCATTCCGTCATACCTTTTATCTTTAACCTCATCAAAGCGCTTGTAAAATTGGAGGAAATACTCTTCTGGGGTATTTTTGGTATGGTGCGTGACCACCTGAAGCAATTCGGCCTCAATCTGGAGTGGAGTGTTGCCAAGTAGACGTAACAGTTGTGTTTCAGTTTCGACTTTAGTAGGCATCAGGTTAAGGATCAGTATTTTCAACGGGCGGATATCCTGCCGTCTAGCTCTGTGCTCAGTCATCACAAAGATGTTTTCCTGTTCTAACGTCTTTATTGCCGGAAGCCCTTCCGGCACTGTAATAGGCATTTTCTACACCTCCTCCACGAAAATGCGCAGACAACGTAACAGTTAGGAGGAGCGACATATTTCACTCCTCCTGTGATCAAAGATGTTTAATTCCGAGTGTTGTTTAGTCTGGAATTGCCTTATTCAGCGCTTGTTCCAAATCATAAATCAGATCATCGGGATCCTCAACCCCGATTGACAGTCTGATGGTCTCCGGGCCAAACCCTGCCGCTCTCTGCTCTTCAGGAGTCAGCTGTTGATGAGTCGTGGTCGAAGGATGAATGACCAGGGATTTCGCATCAGCTACATTAGCAAGTTGGGAGAAAATCTCAAGGCTATCGATAAATTTTTTGGCCGCAGTGACATCACCCTTGATAGAAAAGGTAAATATCGAACCCGCCCCATTCGGAAAATATTTTCTGGTCAGTTGGTAGTATTTGCTCGTTTCCAGGCCTGGATAGTTAACTTCCTTAACTTTTGGATTGTTCGCTAGATAGTTTACAATCTTTTCGGTATTGGAAACATGTTTCGCCACGCGGAGAGACAGGGATTCCAGGCTCTGAATAAACAGGAACGCGTTAAACGGGGAAAGTGTCGCCCCCGTATCCCGCAGTAACTGTACCCGGGCTTTGATCGCAAATGCCGTCGGGCCAAGGTCCACATATTTGAGGCCGTGATAGCCTGTATCAGGCTCAGTGAAACCGGGAAATCTTCCGCTCGCGGCCCAGTCAAAATTGCCGCCATCCACAATTACGCCGCCGATGGACGAGCCGTGCCCTCCGATGAATTTAGTGGCAGAATGCACAACCACATTAGCACCGTATTCAACCGGCCTGAACAGATAAGGCGTTGCAAACGTATTATCGACAATCAGTGGGATCCCATTATCATGCGCAATTTTCGCAACGGCTGCAAAATCGATCACATTAATCCCCGGATTACCCAGCGTTTCGATATAAACGGCTTTCGTCCTCTCATTAATCGCTGCGCGGAAATTCTCCGGATCATCAGGGTCGATAAAAACCGTGTGGATGCCGTATTTCGGCAAGGTGGCGGCAAAAAGATTGTATGTACCGCCATATAGTGTGCTTGCGGAAACAATTTCATCGCCTGCACCCGCGATGTTGAGAATGGCATAGGTAATGGCGGCAGCACCCGACGCTGTGGCCAGGCCGGCTGATCCACCCTCCAATGCCGCCACCCTCTGCTCAAAAACGTCGGTTGTCGGATTCATAATTCTGGAATACACATTGCCTGGTTCCTTAAGACCGAAAAGATTCTCAGCGTGCTGGGTATCTTTGAACACGTAAGAAGTGGTCTGATAAATTGGAACCGCTCTTGCCCCGGTCGTAGGGTCCGGTGTCTGCCCTGCATGAACCTGTAAAGTGTCGAATTTGAGTTTTCTTTCGCTCATTGATAATCAAACCTTTCTTTTAATGATTTTTTAAAATTATAGAACGCCCCATTTACGGGTATATTCAACCGTTATCGCAAACTCTTCCGCACGGAATCCTTGTTGCTCCAGTATGTTTAGGATTTCGGTAAAGTCCCATGTTTCCGTCTCCATAATTATCCGGTCATTTTTACCGGTAATCACCCAGTCGCTATGGGCTGTTAACAATAATTCCATGGCAGCGGCTATTCTTTCTAAGCGCTTGGTTAAGCGCTGGCTGAACCCCCTTAGCGATGCGGGCCAAAGATTCAATTGACTGTTATCCGTTAGAAAAGGATTCCCTTTTACTTGCCTTGGATTCTTGGCGAAAAAAGTGAAGACAATCCTTACTCTTTGGATACACATTTCATTATCTGCTCGCATCCGTGCACTCCTTTCCTAAACACATGTAATCAGTAACTATTTAATAGTTACCCAGTACTGTCCTAACACCACTACACTCACGATATAACCTAAAATAACGTTAACTGCTACGCCTGTAGTAAAGGCAGCAAAAGGCTTCCACCCAACAGAAGTCAATTCCTTCAGCCGCGTAGTTAAGCCAATGGACAAAAAAGTAAATATAAAGGCCCAGGTTCTCAGTTCCTTAATTGGGTTAATAATTTTAGCGGTGATAGCCTTAGCAGTGCTTGTATCCGCAAACGCCACTAATATGGTTATGACTGCGGATGCTAGAAAAAATCCTAAGACAAACTTGGGAAATCGATACCAGATCTCCTTTTTATCCGGTTTCGTGCTGCCATCTATTCTCTCCCATTTCGTGATAGAGATTAAAGCCATGATAAAGCACCAAAGCCCGACAAACATATCACGGCCAACAACTTTCATCAGAGTAAAAATCTTTATCGCTTGTTCATTAAGGGATGAGGCTGCTGCCATGCCGGCAGCGTCAGCAAATTCCGATGTTCCAATCCATGCTCCCCCAGGCCCGGCCGGGATTCCCCATGCCTTAATAATTGCCGGTAGGAGAAATACCATTACTACTGCCCAAAGTATTACTATTGAAATTGCCACGGAGACCTGCTGTTTTTCCGCCTTGACAGAACCACCGATAGCGATTGAAGCGGAGACTCCACAGATTGATCCGCCCGCGCCAAGTGTCGCCGCAAATCGCTTATCAAGCTTGAACACTCTTGTAGCAGTCCAGTATATGGTTAAAAATGTAGTTACCGCAACAACCGAAGCTGCTGAAAACGCAACCGGACCCGCCTGGAGAATTAGGGTAAATGGTAGCGTCGCCCCTAACAGAACAATACCGGTTTTGACATAAAATTCTGTTCTTAAGGCTGTATCCAACCATTTTGGAACAGGTAACACGTTACTGATAATTATTCCTAAAAATAGAGCAACCAGCGGTGCTTCCAGGTTATATTTCTTGGCCCAGTTCCAGGCTCCAAAAATCGAAACTGCAGTACCCAAAATAAAAATCACGCTAAAACCTGGAATAAATTCCTTAAGTTTATAGCCCAAAATCTTTAAAGCTAGGGAAAAGACCAGCAAAAATGCGATATAGAGCAGTAGAAAGTTTCCGATTTTGCTTTGTAAATAGACTATCGCCTCGCTAAAGTGAGTCCATGCCGGAACACTAATGGCAATAGACTTAATAGAACTACCGAAAATCCAAGCAACAATTGCTGCAAAGACAATGCCCAGTCCTAACCATACTGCCCACCAATCCTCTTTCTTCCAGAGATCGGACCACCCACCCGTAGGAATGGTAGTTTTAGCCACAACCTGATTAGACATCTTCCATTATTCCTCCTTCTCCATTTCCTTACCTGTAGGTATTAAGTACCCGGTCATAAATGTCTTCAATAGCTCTTAACCCTCCGTTGTACCCTGCATAGCCGCAATTCAGCACTAACCTGTAAGTTACCGGCACACTGACCGTCAATAAGTCGGCTCCGATATCGTTCGCCAAATCTCTTTCCCATCCGCTGCCCAGAATGAGTGCACGATTTTTTGCTGGGTTCTTCCGGATCTCCGCTTGGATTTGGCCACCATCGATCGAAAAGGTTACATCTGCCGAACGTAATTCAGAGATCTGCCTAAATTGTTCGCGAACCGCTTCCTGATACTTCTCCGGTGTATCGTCAACTACATACTGCCGGGCGGGAATGATTCCTAATTCATTGACCAGGTATTTTGCGAACCCAACCGCATAACCCGCATCTAAAATCGTATAGAAAGTTCGTGGTATTCCATACCGAAATTCCAGCATAAAATCAGCGGTACGTTCGATATAGGCGTAGAACTTCGCTTCTTCACTGCTAATGAACGTCTCGGCCTTTGCTGTATCCAGTCCGCCAAATTCAGCTACACCTCGGAGAAACTTAGATGTTTCCGCTCCGCCAATCGGTAGGTAGGGAAAATGATAGTAAGGTGTCCCATATTTGTCCTTAAGGTGTTTCACGATCTCAAGCCCAGACCAGGCTGAGACTAAAATATTAAACTCGGCCTGAGGAATCGTGAGCCATTCACTTACGCCGCCGGATTCTTCGCCAAACAGAATGTTTACCTTAAGTCCAATACCCTCCAAAATGCGTTTTAATTCGATCAGATTGCCATTCCAGTAAGGGTCTTGATAGGGAAGCGTGGCAAATACGTTGACAAGGCCGCCAATCTTTGGGGCTTTTTCCGAGGCAAATTTATCGACATACTGGTTGACAATCGCGTTGACCACAGTCTCATGGCTGATATAATTGTTGCTCTTGAATCCCCCGGTTTCCGCATAGACTATCGGTCTGCCGCTATCCTGGAAATCTTTGGTGATCTGGCCCACGTCATCACCGACGATCTCAGCGGTACAACCCGTCAGCACCACGAATAGATCCGCGTCGATCACCTTAAATGCCCCATTAATTACACCACGAAGCTTGTCTTCTCCGCCGAAGACAATTTCACTCTCGCTTGAATTTGTACAGGGGATCGTACTTCCACCGGCATACCCTTCCCCCTGGCCGATAAGTTGCTGAATCTTCCCGCTGCAACCAGGTCCGGCGTGTACAATCGGTACCGCTCTCTTTATTGCGATTACTGATTGCTGGGCACCTAGGGCGCAGGAATATCTCGGCTGCTCAATAAACTTCGACACGCGCATTCCCCCCCCCAAAAAAGCATACGGGTTTTGCTCAAGCCACCATTTGGTG